>DATHGL010000300.1:0-6421 GCA_035317625.1 Gemmatimonadales bacterium
CCACAGCGGCGCGCCGGAGCGGCGCGGATGGCGGATCTCATGCTCTTGCTAGCCACACTCCACCGAGGGGTCGGAGCCCCCTCTCTTCTATACTATATGGTGAACGGAGGCGTGTCCGCCAGAGTCGCCAAGACTCTGTCGCTCGTCAGCATGCAGTGTTCCCGGTTCGAGACGGGTGAATTCTCATTCCCGGACACTCCCAGCGAAAGGGCCGCGATGCTCTTCTACCTGCCGATCGCCCTGACGGCGCTCGCCACTACGTTGTATCACATCGCCCAGAAATCGATCCCGCCCGATGTGAACCCGATGGTGTCCCTGGTGGTGACCTATGCCACATCGCTCGTCGTCTGCGTCGCCGCCGTGCCGTTCTCGCCCGGCACCGTCGTGTTCGCGCGCTCGCTCCGCAGCCTCAACTGGGCGACGTACGTGGTGGGACTGTCGATCGTGGGGGTGGAGCTCGCGGTCCTGTTGGCCTACCGCGCCGGGTGGCGCATCAGCCTCGCGTCGGTGGTCGCCAACGTCGCGACCGCGCTGCTGCTGGTCATCATCGGTGTAGTCACGTACCGGGAGCACCTCGCGGCGCGCCACATCGCGGGGCTACTCATGTGTCTTGCGGGACTGGTGCTCGCCGCCCGGCCGTGATGTCGCGGACGAGCGGGATGACCTCGGCCGCGAACCGCTCCATTGCTTCATACTGCGGGCTGCACTGCATCAGCAGCAGGTCCACCCCGGCCCGCTCGAATGCCACGACCCGCTCCGCGATCTGCTCCGGGGTGCCGACGAGCCCCGCGCGCAGTCCGCGGTTCGACACGGAGTAGTCCTCCAGGCTCACCTGCTGCTCGAGTTGCGTGTTGGCGAGCCAGTCCTGATAGGTCGCGTACCCCGCGGCGCTCTGGCGCACGTCCGTGATCCGGGCGACTTCCGCCTGCGCCGCGGCCTCGGTCCTGGCGCACACGACGTAGGCGGCGACACCGAACGCGAGCGGCGGCAGCCGCAGATGGGCCCGCCGCGCCCGCATGTCGGCCACCTTGGCGGCCACCCGCTCGGGGGGATCGCCATGCATGAGATACGCGTCGCAGTCCCGCGCAATGAGCTGCTTCGCGGTCTCGGACTCGCCCCCGGCGTAGATGGTCGGCCGCGGACGCGATACCGGTTTGGGCTCGAGCATCGCGTCCTCTACGCGGTAGAACTTGCCCGCGAAGCTGAAGCGCGGCTGCGACCACATGCCGCTCACCACGGCGAGCCACTCCGCCGTTCGGGCGTAGCGGGCGTCGTGCTGATCGAACTCCACGCCGTACTGCTTCGCCTCCCCGGCCCACCACGACGACACGACATTCAGCGTCAGCCGGCCGCCGCTGATGTGATCGATGTTCGCCGCCTGCTTGGCGAGCAGCGCGGGCGGGTGAAAGGTGGGGCGGACCGCAACCATCAGCTCGAGCCGCTCGGTCACCGCGGCGAGCGCCGCCGCCGTGCTCCAGGCGTCGAGCGACGGCGCCTCGGGACCCTTGATATCGTTGAGGTTCAGCTCGGCGATGAGGGTCAGGTCGAAGCCGATCTGCTCGCTCCGCTGCGCCAGCCGGCGCACGTAGTCCCAGCTCGGCTCCATCCCCTCGTCGGGGACGTTCCGAAGCCACCCGCCGAACACCGGCAACCAGTAGCCGAAGCGCATGGTCAGTCCGCCTCGCGTTCCAGGTAATCCACCAGACGGGCGAACGGATCGAACCCCACCACCCGGGGCGCGTCGGCGACGAAGTTCGAAAGGGCGTTGATGTCGTAGAAGTGCAGCCGGCCGTCGCGGGCGTCGATCATATACTCGACGCCGCCCACGTCGATGTGCGCCGCCTGCATGATGCACTCCACCTGCGCCACGATCTCGGGGGGCGGGGTGTAGCCTTCGACCCGCAAATCGTTCTTGGGCGCGTCCACCGGGCACGCCGCCCGCGCCAGCTCCGCGCCGCCGACCGTCTGGCACACGTCGGCGGGACAGAGGTTGAAGCTGTCTCCCGACGTGTAGATGCGAATGGCGTAGAGATAGCGCCCGCCCAGCACCTCCACGCGCACGATACGCTGCTCGGCGACCGGAATGTATTCTTGCACCAAGGCGGTATGATCGATCCCGAGATCGAGCGCATCGGCCCCTGCCGCCTGGTCGAGCTGCTCGGGCGTCTCGAATCGCCGCACCCCCGCCCCAGAGCCACCGATGTTGGGCTTCAGCACCACCGGGAACCGCAGGCCGCGCGCCGCCTCGCGCGCCTGAGACGCGTGATTGATGACCCGGGCCCTGGGGAACGGCAGGCCGAGCTGCTCGAGCAGCGCCAGCTGCAGCGCCTTGGAAGTCTCGGTCACATAGGCATCGTAGCCGTTGATCACCCGCACCCCGTGACGCTTCAAGTGGGCCAGGTAATGCAGCGTATAGAAGATCGCGTTCCCCGCCCCTCGCAGGTACGCGGAGGGACTCATGCGGTTGAAAACGAGCGAATACGGCGGGCGCCCGTCGCCCGCGTCGAAGCGATGACTCGCGGCGTTGAGGCGCACGTAGGGCACCCGGCGCCGGTCGAGCTCGTCGAACAGCGGCCGGAACCAATCCGGGTGTTCGTAAAAGATCGCGATCGGCCGCTCGAGCGTGGCGCTCATCTACTCTCTCGTCTCCTCAGTCGAGGGTGGCGCCGGCCAGCGCCAGCGCTTCACGCACCGCGCGGTCCACCGCGCGCAGCAGTTCGGGTCCCGGCTTCCCGTCCTGGAACTGGGCGCTGGTCGCGTACACCGCGCTTGCGACGACTGTCGCCCCGAGGCTCGCGAACAGCGGCCGCAGCCCGTGGTCCACGGAGAGCGAGTGGGCCGCGGCGTGCCCAGTCACAATCGGCACACCGATCCTTCCCACCAGGCTGTCCTGCGGCAGCAGGTCGAAGAACACTTTGAGCAGCCCGCTGTAGGTCGCCCGGTACACCGGGGTCCCCGCGACGACGATGCGCGCGCGGGTGGCTGCCGCGAGCGCGGCCGTGACGGCGGGAGCGGGTCCCCGGCCGAGCAACGCGTCGGCGGGGAGCGCCGCGAGGTCCACGAGCTCGGTCGCCGCCCCCCGCCCCGCAAGCTGGGCCAGCGCGTACTCCACCAGCACGCGCGACTTGGACGTCGCCGACGGGCTGCCGGACAGCCCTACCACCGTCACGCCTTTGGTCGACTCGCCCACTGCCATCTCCGAAAATACGGCTGGTCGCGAAACCTGGGGTGGTGAGTCGCGCCGAGCAAGCCCTTGGCGACGTGGCGCCGACGCTGCATCGTAGTGGCGCCGTGATGCCGCCCGTTCCCGCCCGCCCCGCCCAGCGTCTCCCGCCCAGTGCCTTGGTGCTCGTGGCGGCGAACCTCATGCCGCTCGCGGGCGTGCTGTTCTTCGGCTGGACCGTGTTCGCCACGCTGCTGCTGTTCTGGCTCGAGAACGTCATGGTCGGCGCGTTCAACGTCCTGCGGATGGTGTGCGCGCAGCCGCGCAATCCGGCTTCCTGGGCGGCCAAACTCTTCATGATCCCCTTCTTCATTTTCCACTACGGAATGTTCGCCACCGTGCACGGCGTGTTCGTGCTGCAGCTGTTCGGCGGGATGCACGAGCGAGGATTCCCCACGCCGGCCACGTTCTATCACGCGGTGCAGGGCGCCGGTATCGCCCCGGCGGCCTGGGGACTGGCGTTGAGTCACGGGGTGTCGTTCGCATTCAACTACATCGGGGCGGGTCAATACAAGACCGCCCTGGTGCCAGAGCTGATGTTTCGGCCCTACGGGCGGGTCATGGTGATGCACGTCGTGATCCTGGGCGGCGCGTTCCTCGTGCAGCTGCTGGGGTCGCCGCTCGTGGCCCTCGCCTTGCTGGTGGTCCTGAAAACAGGGCTGGACCTGTTCGGGCATCTGCGAGAACACGCCCCCATCAGCTGACAACCCCGCCTAGTCTCCCGCTCCGCGTTTCCGCTTGCGATACGCCATGACCGCGATGCCCGTCACGAGCAGGAACGCCGGCACGATCAGGATGAGCATACCGCTCAGGACCGCCGCCATGTCCACGCACGCCCTCCGGGGCTACTGCCCCGGCATCCGCTGCCGCATGAGTCGCAGCGCGTCCGGCCAGAAATGGTCCATCATCACGAGCGCGAACACCAGGTAGGGGATCACACTCCAGAAGAGCGCCGGCCGCTCGTATTTCAAGTGCATGAAGTACATCACGCCCAGCCCGGCCTCGATGAGCGCGAGGGCGAGCAGACAGGCCAGCAGCGTTCCCGCGGGCAGGCTCTCGTACGTCAGAAACACCTCGATTCCCACAATGAGGATCAAACTGATCCAGACGACCACGTACAGTTTCATGGTCGGAGGAAGCGACCAACCGCGCGGGGCGGAATCCCTTAGGACTTCGCTTTTTTCGAAGGTTTCGACTTGCCAGAACTGTTGAGGGCGACCGCTTGGCGAACCAGCGCCTTGAAGGCGGACTCGCCAACTTCTTCTCCTTCGTGGATGTCGATCGCGCGGCGTGCGTTTCCGCCGAGACTCGAGTTGAAGAGACGGGCCGATCCTTCAGAGACGCGCCCTTGGAGAAGGTAAGCTTCACGACATTCTTGTAGGATTCGCCAGTGCAGATGATGCCGTCGTGCGACCAAATCGGAGTGCCCATCCACTTCCACTCCTCGACGACGTCCGGGTCTGCTTCCTTGATGAGCTTGCGCATTCTGCTGAGGGTCTCCCCGCGCCAGTCCCCGAGTTCGGCGATTCTTTTCGAGATGAGCTCCGATGCCGACTGGCCTTGGCTCGCGCCCGACGTTTTCATGTTCTCATCCTTGTGGTTCTAGTTGTAGCTGGAGCGGGGTTCCCATGCGCGGGGAGAGTAGCACTTCTCTCTGCGCGACACTACCGGGTGGAACAACACGCGGCCAAGCTGAAGGATCGCCTGGCCGCGCTAGTGGGCCTGAGTGGAGTTGAACCGCTGACCTCACGCTTACCAGCTAGACCCGCGTCGTCGTGCCTCGTTTGGCCTTGTCGGTAACTGCTTGGACTAAGAAGCAGATACGTTTTGAAGCGAAAGTTGGTGAGTAGCCCTATCAGGCCTTTTGGCGTCGCGCTCTCAGACCTCGAACACCTTCAGCACACCGTTGCCGATCGAGTTCACGTTCGTGAACAACTTTTATATGATCGGCCAGGGACCCGGCGACAACTTCAAGGTGCATGAGACTTTTCACTTCCCGATCAACGCGAACGGTGTGGTGACGGCTGTCGTCGACAACTTCAGGGTCACGTGTCAGTAGTCGCGGGCCATAAGACGTCACGCCAACGACGTGACGCCTTTAAGACACGCCTCACCAGAGCCCTACCTCGCCGGTGCTCGTTTCCCCCAGAACTCCCACGAGTACGAGAAACTGGTCTTCAAGGAGGCCACACTACCCCAGCTGGGGTCTGAGTCGTTTGCCAGATTGTTCGTCAGCCGGACAAGCCCCGTCCCGTCAGGGTTCATGACGTAGATCTGAAAGGCGCCACTGTTGGGGTCACCGTCGCGTTGGAACACGATCCTGCCGGTCGACGACCAGTCTGGCAGCATGTCCCCCTCGCCTCCGAGGGGGGTCGTGAGTCTCACGAGCCCCGTGCCGTTCACATTGATGGTGTAGATCGAGGAGTTGCCGCCTCGCTCGCTCGCGAACGCCAGCCTGGACCCGTCGGGAGACCAGCTCGGCTGTGCATCAAACGGTCCGTCAGCCAAGTCGTTCGTGACGCGGACCAGCCCCGTGCCATCGGCGTTCATGATGTAGAGGTCGTCGTTGCGGTCGCGAGTACTCCGGAACGCGATCTTCGACCCGTCGGGTGACCACGACGGGTTCGCATCAAACGCTGGGTTGTTCGTGAGGTTCACCGGTCCCGTGCCGTTCGCGTTCATGACGTAGATCTCAGCGTTGCAACAGCCATCGTCATGCACGAACGCAATCTTCGACCCGTCCGGTGACCAGGCCGGACTGAAATCCAGCACTGGATTGTTCGTGAGGCGGTTCAGTCCCGACCCGTCTGCGTTCATGACATAGATCTCGCCGTAGGTGTCATCTCGGCCGCTCACGAACGCAATCTTCGACCCGTCCGGTGACCAGTCCGGATCGACGTCTCCCGCCGGATCGACCGTGAGGCGGGTCGGCCCCGTGCCGTCGGCGTTCATGACGTAGATCTCACGGTTGCCATCTCGGTCGCTCACGAACGCGATCGGAGGCGACGGCGCGACCGACCCGGAAGTGGTCGGAGACAGGCTCATCTGGACGTCGGTAACGCGCAGCCGTACGAAATCCAGCGCGAACCCGGCGAAGTCGGAGCCGGTGAAACCGCCCGTGGCGGTGCCTCCGTTCACCCGCGCGGCCGTCAGGTCGTGCTCCCGAGCGCCCTGTCCGGCGCTGATCGTAAGGACGTG
>DATHGL010000301.1:0-3189 GCA_035317625.1 Gemmatimonadales bacterium
GACGCGTTCATGAAGGCCGTGGAGGACGGGGCGAGCTATGATCTGATCCACCCGCGCACCGGGGCGGTCGTCGGCCAGCTGGACGCGCGCGAGGTGTTCCGCACGATCGTCCACGGCGCCTGGAAGACGGGGGAGCCGGGCGTGTACTTCATCGATCGGGCCAACTACTACAACCCGGTGCCGCGCCTGGGCAGCTACGAGGCGACCAACCCGTGCGGCGAGCAGCCGCTGCTCCCGTATGACGTCTGCAATCTCGGCTCCATCAACCTCGGGTTGTTCGTGAAGGACGGCGACGTGGATTGGGACCGCTTGCGGACGGTGGTTCACCTGTGCACGCACTTCCTCGACAACGTCATCGACGCGAACAAGTACCCGCTGGAGGAGATCGACCGTCTCGCCAAGCGGATCCGCCGCATCGGCCTGGGTGTGATGGGCTGGGCGGACCTGCTCGTGCGCCTCGGGCTGCCGTACGACTCGGACGATGCGGTGGCTCTGGGCCGCAAGCTGATGGACTTCGTGGATGAAGAGGCGAAAGCCGCCTCGGAGAAGCTGGCGGAGCAACGCGACGTATTTCCCGAATGGGAGCCGTCGATCTGGGGACCGGACGCGACCTGCGCCCGGGGGCCCCAAGGCGAGCGGGTGCGGCCGATGCGGAAGCTCCGCAACTGCAATCTCACCACCGTGGCGCCGACCGGCACGATCTCCATCATCGCCGCCTGCTCATCGGGTATCGAACCGTTGTTCGCCGTGGCGTTCATGCGCAATCAGGCCGGCGCGCTCATGCCCGACGTGAACGAAGAGTTCGTGGCGATCGCGAAGCAGGAAGGATGGTACTCGGCCTCCCTGATGGAGCAGATCGCCGAGGCGGGCCACATCCATTTCGACCAGGTGCCGGCGAAATGGCAGCGGGTGTTTGTGACCGCTCACGACGTGACCCCCGAGTGGCACATCCAGATGCAGGCGGCGTTCCAGGAATTCACCGACTCGGCGATCTCGAAGACGTGCAACTTCGCGAATGACGCGACCGCGGAATACGTGGAGAAGATCTACCGGTACGCGTACAAGCTGGGGTGCAAGGGCGTGACGGTGTACCGCGACGGCGCCCGCGAGATGCAGGTCCTCTCCACCGGGTCGACCGCGAGGAAGGTGCAGGAGCAGGCCGCGGCCATCGGCCCCGCGGACCCCGTGACCCGCGCCGCGCCGGCCGCGGGGCAGGGCGCCCTGGCCGACGCCCTGGGTCGGATCGCCGAGCTCGAGGCCGAGCTCGCGCGCACTCGCGCGACTCTGCATGACGCCGAAGCGGAGAACCTGCAGCGACGTGCCAAGCGGTCGCGTCCCGACCTGCTCAAGGGCGCGACCCGGCGGGTCGAGACGCCGCTCGGCACGATGTACGTGAACATCACGGAGGACGACAAGGGTCAGCCGTTCGAGGTCTTCATCTCGCTCGGCAAGGCCGGGGGCGCGCTGATGGCCGACGTCGAGGCCATCGGTCGGCTCATCTCGCTCGCGCTGCGCTCGGGCATCCCCCTGCGGGAGGTCTACCGGCAGCTGCGCGGCATCTCATCCGATCGCGTGGTCGGCTTGGGGCCGAACAAGGTGCTCTCGGTCCCCGACGCCATCGGCATCGCGATCGAAAAGTGGATGCAAGAGAAGCAGGGCATCCAGCAGGACCTCCTCGGGGGCGTCGCCGGGCCCCTCTCCGGCCCCGCGGTTCCGGCCCGGGAGGCGATCGCGGGGCCGGAGGGTCTCGCCGCCCTCCGCGCCAGTGGGGTGGAGCAGGATTTCATCGGCGCCTGCCCCGACTGTGGGTCCCAGCTTGCCTTCATCGAGGGATGCGCCAAGTGCCACGTGTGCGGGTTCTCGGAGTGCGGCTGAGCGAGCCGCTCCGCCAGCAGCGCCGCCCCGACGCGCGCGGGTCACGCGTCACACGCCAGGGGGTCCGTGGCGTGTGACGGCTGTCACGACCGCACCGGCCGTGCTCGTGTTATGCTTTGACCGTGAGTATTCCACTCCGCCCGATGACGCCCACGCGCCTGCAGGCCAAGGGCTGGGCCCGCGTCGGCAAGCCCGGCGCTCACCTGCTGCGCCGCGGCGCGTGGTACCCGGTCGTTCGGATCTCGTCCAGCCACATCGTCGTGCTGGACGTGAACCGACGCAACGTGCCGGTCGACCGGCGCTTCCTCGAGATCCGCTACCATCCGCCCGAACGCTGGAGCATCGTGCGATGCGAGCCGCGCGAGATCCAGCGGGTGGGGCGACTGTTCCCGCTCACGTACGCCGTCTGTCCCGCCTGCCGCCACCGCCAGGCATTCGAGTCGGACGTGAAGGACCTGACCTGCGACCGGTGCAAGAAGGCGGCGACCCTGGCGTGGGACGAAATGTCGTAATGCGAGCTGCGGGATGCGTTGAACTCCGACGCATCCCGCATCCCGTTTAGACCATCACCACCCGGTCTCCCACCGCCACGATTCCCGTTCCCACTCCCACGCAATAGAACCCGCGCGTCCCACCCTCCAGGAACTGCAACGTTTCCTTCAGCACGTCGCTTTCCACGGTGCCCCCCAAAGCCCAGCCGCTGAATGGGCGGCACGGGTGCGCGACCTGAAGCACCTCCAGCCGGGCGAGCTCCGGCCCGTCGCTGCCGAGCAGGGCGACGCCGTGCTCCAGGTCCTCGAAACTGATGCGGTGGTCCGTGGCGACGATGATGTTCTCCCCCGCGCAGCCGAGCGTGATGCGCTGGCCGAAGCGGTCCCGCATCGCCGCATAGTGAGACGTGAAGCCCAGTGACACGCCGTGCTCGCCGTCTTCATTCTTGGTGCGCGGGTGCGCCCGGTGGTGCACATCGACGAGCCAGGAGCCGTCCGGCGCTTCTCCCAGCGCCCCGTCCGGCCCCACGGCCAGGCGATCCACGCAGAGGAGCGGAGCGGGGTCGTACACTCGGGTTGGCTTCTCGCCGGTCTTGAGTGAGGACCGCTGGATTTGCAGGTGGACGATCCGGCCGAGTTCGCGCATAACGGAATCTACCGAAACGTGGTATGATGTGGGTCGCCATTTTCCCTTTTCCGTTCCCATGCGTGTCACGCTCGGTTGGGCTCGGTGTGCGGACAACGTGGCCGAGATTCTCCGTCGCGGGGCTTGGTATCCCGTCGTCGAAGAATCGGCGGACGGGCACGTCGTCGTGGAGGTCCG
>DATHGL010000302.1:0-4819 GCA_035317625.1 Gemmatimonadales bacterium
GTGACGAACTTTCCCTCCCGCCCCGCGAACGGCGAGTCGTTCACCTTGAAGTCCACCGAGATCGTCGGCTCCTCGACCGCGATGCCGGCGAGCCGCTCGAGGTAGTCGGGCGCCGTCACGCTCTTCCCGATCTCCACGCCCACCAGGCCAGCGAGCGCCACGATGTCGCCGGCGGACGCCTCCTGCACTTCGATCCGGTCCAGCCCGTCGAAGGAGAACAGCTTCACGACCTTCGCCTGCTCGTACGGACCATCCCCCAGAGGACCCGGCGGACCCAAGGGGAGTAACGCCACCGTCTCCCCTACCCGCACCCGGCCCCGCTCGATCCGCCCGATCGCGATCCGCCCCAGATACGAGGAATAGTCCAGCGTCGACACGAGCATCTGCAACGGCCCGTTCGGATCCGCCGTGGGGGCTGGAATCGTGTCCAAGATCGTCTGGAACAGCGCCTTCAGATCCGTCCCCGGTGTCTTCAGGTCGAACGTGGCGGTCCCGGCCCGGCTCGACGTATAAAGGAAAGGGCAGTTGAACTGTTCCGGCGTCGCCTCCAGATCGAGGAACAGCTGCAATACCTCGTCGTGCACCCGCAGCGGCTCGGCATCCTGCCGGTCGATCTTGTTCACCAGCACGATCGGCTTCAGGCCGAGCGCCAGCGCCTTCCCCGCCACGAAACGCGTCTGGGGCATCGGCCCCTCGGCGGCGTCCACCAGCAGCAAGAAGCCGTCCACCATGCGAAGGATGCGCTCCACCTCGCCCCCAAAATCCGCATGCCCCGGCGTATCCACGATGTTGATCTTCGTCTCGCCCCAGTGAATCGCCGTGTTCTTGGAGAGGATCGTGATGCCGCGCTCGCGCTCGAGCGGGTTTGAGTCCATCACCCGCTCGGTCAGGTGCTCGTTGGCCCGGAACACCCCCGACTGGCGGAGCATCTGGTCCACCAGCGTGGTCTTCCCGTGGTCTACATGGGCGATGATGGCGATGTTGCGGATCTGCAAGCAGTTAGGTCCTGACGGTACCGGTGTGAGGGGCCCAATCTGTGAGGGGCGCAGTATAGGAAGGTGGTCTCCAAAATACAAGACGGGGAGAAGGGAGATGGGAGAGGTACTATCCGGCCCACATCGGAGTGACGGCCCTCACCGAACGGTCCCTCTCCCGTCTCCCCTCTCCCCGTTACTCGCAGGTCGGATCCCGCTCCATCTGGACCGTCACATGGCCGATCCCGATGCTCAGCAGGCCCGCCTGGACGGCTTCGAGCACCCGCTGGTTGTCGGTGGGGTTCTGGACGACGAGGTGACCGCTCATCGCGATCACGCCGCTCGTGACCGTCCAGACGTGCAGGTCGTGCACGGAGGCGACCCCTGGGATGGACACGATCCGGTCGTGGACGTCCGCGAGGGGGATGTGGGCCGGTGCCGCCTCGAGCAGCACGTCCGTGCTCTCCTTTACCAGTCGCCAGGCGCCGCCCAGAATCAGCACCGAGATCAGAACCGAGATGACGGGATCGGCCTGTACCCATCCGGTGGCGAGGACGATCGCGCCGGCCGCCACCGCGCCGAACGAGCCCAGCAGATCGCTCCAAATGTGAAGGTAGGCACCCCGCTGGTTGAGGGAATGCTCGTGCCCACGGTGCAGCATCGCCACACCTACCGCGTTCGCCGCGAGCCCCGCCGCCGCCACGACCAGGAGCAGGCCGCCGTGCACCTCCGCCGGTGTGCGGAACCGGCGGTAGGCCTCGAGGCCGATGCCGAGCGCGATCACGATCAGCGCGGCGCCGTTCGCGAGGGCGGCGAGAATCTCGAGCCGTAACAATCCGAACGTTCGCTCGGCGGTGACGGGCCGCTGCGCGAGGTGAGCGACCACGAGCGACAGGCCCAGCGCCACGACGTCGGCCAGCATATGGCCTGCGTCGGCCACGAGTGCGAGCGAGTGCGCCGCCCAGCCGCCGACCGCCTCGGCCACCATCACCGCGGCCGTGATCGCCAGCACGATCTTGATCCGCCGCCGGCTCTCCTCGCGGCGCGGAGCGCGATGCGTGCATTGGACGTCCAGCGGTACGGTCGTGCCCACGGGTCCCTCGTCCCCCTTCCTTACTTCCCCCAACATATCCAGCCGTTCCGCCGCCGGGCAACACGCCCTATGTTCCGGCCTCTATGCCCGATCCCGGCTCGCAATCGCTCGGCCTCCGCCTGCTGGCGGTGCTGGCGCTCGTCCTCGCGAACGCCTTCTTCGTCGCCGCCGAGTTCGCGCTCGTCGCAGTCCGTCGCACGCGGATCGAGGCGCTGGTGCGGCGCGGCGATCGCAAAGCGCGGACGGTGCAGGCCGCCCTGCAGGATCTCTACCGCCAGCTCTCCGCGGCGCAGCTCGGCATCACGGTCGCGTCGATCCTCCTGGGGTACGTGGCCGAAGACACCGTCGCGCACCTGTTCCGCGACTGGTTCGCCGGGCTGCCGCCGGCGCTCGCATTCCTCACCCGCGGGGGCGTGGCGTCCACCGTGGCGGTGGCGCTGGTCTCCTTCCTGCACGTGGTGTTCGGCGAACAGGCGCCCAAGGCGTGGGCCATCACGCATCCCGAGCGCACCAGCCGCTGGATCGCGGCCCCGCTCATCTTCTTCTCGTGGATCACCCGGCCATTCACCGATCTCCTCAACTGGAGTGCCGGCCGCGTGGGGCGGCTGTTGGGCCTCAAGGGCACGGTCGCCGAGCTCGACCGGATTCACTCGCCGGAGGAGATCCGGATGCTCGTCGAGCAGAGCCAGAAGCGCGGCAACCTCGATGCCGACGATGCCCGCCTGCTGGAGGGCGTGTTCGCGTTCAGCGAGAAGACGGCGCGCGAGGTGATGACGCCGCGCACCCAGATGGTGGCCCTGCCGGCGGACCTGACCCTCGAGGAGGCGGCGGATCAGGTGGCCGTCGCCGGCCGGTCGCGCTATCCCGTGTACGGCGAGTCGCTCGACGACATCCTCGGCCTGGTGCACGCCAAGGACATCCTCGCCGGCCTGCGCGCCGCCAAGGGCGGCAGCTTGCGCTCGGTGATCCGCCCCGCCGTGTTCGTCCCGGGGACGCGCGAGGTCGAGGACGTGCTGGCCGACATGAAGCGGCAGAAGATCCACCTCGCGATCGTGCTCGACGAGTTCGGCGGTACGGCGGGCCTCGTCACCATGGAAGACCTGCTCGAGGAGATCGTGGGCCAGATCTACGACGAGTACGACCGGCCATTGGGCGAGCTGCGTGCCACGCCCGCCGGCGTGGCCCCCCTGATTGCGGGCGCGACGCCCATTCGCGAGGTCAACGCCGCGTTCGGGCTCGAGCTGGACGAGCAAGACTACACGACCATCGGTGGGTTCTTGTTCGGGGCGATCGGCCGGCTGCCCAAGGCCGGCGACCAGGTGGCGGTGAAGGGCGCCGTCTTCGAGATCGTGGAGATGGACGGGCGCCGCGTCGGCACGCTGCGCGTGATACGACGCGGGACGGGCGGCGGGGAGCCGAAGCCGCCACACCCGGCCTAGACCGGCGGCTGGCCTCCCCGCCGCGCCAGCCGCCGGGCCAAGTCGATCGCGAGCTCGAGCGCTGCCCGCATGGAGCCCGGGTCCGCGATCCCCTTCCCGGCGATGTCGAAGGCGGTCCCGTGGTCGGGTGCGACGCGGGGGAACGGCAATCCCAGAGTCACGTTCACGCCCTTGCCGAATCCGGCCACCTTCACGGCGGTCATGCCGACGTCGTGGTAGGGCGCGAGCACCGTGTCGAACTCGCCCTTCAGGGCCCGCACGAACACCGTGTCCGCGGGAAGCGGACCCGCGGCGCCGAGCGTCCGGGCGGCCGGCCCCAGCACGATCTCGTCCTCGTCGCCGAACAAGCCCGACTCGCCGGCGTGCGGATTGAGCGCGCACACGGCGAGCCGCGGCGCCGCGATCCCCCACCAGTCGCGCAGCGCGCACTGCGCGATCCGCCCGCAGCGCACCACGCGGTGCGCGGTCAGCTGCCTCGGCACGTCCCTCAGCGGGATGTGGGTGGTGACGAGCACGACACGGAGCGAGCCCGTCGCGAGCATCATGGCGACGTCCACGTCGCCGGCGAGATGTCCGAGGAACTCCGTGAGCCCGGGGTAACGGAACCCGGCGAGGTGCAGGGCGTGCTTGTGGACCGGCCCGGTGACGATGGCATCCACTTCGCCAGCGAGGGCCAGTCGAACGGCCTCCTGCACCGCCTCGCCGGCGATTCGCCCCGCTTGTTCCGGGAGCAGGGAGCGGGGAGCGGGGTCGCTCGCGGCGCCGGAAGGGACCGCTCCCCGCTCCCCGCTCCCGAGCACGGTCACGTCCGCATCCAGCGGGCCGAGCGCGAGTGCTTTGGTCACCACCTCCGGCCCGATTCCCCGCGGGTCGCCGAGCGTGACGGCGAGACGGGGACGGCGGGCCACGGGCTAGAAGCGGACGTCCACGTAGGTCGTGCGACGGAGCAGTTCGAGATAATGCTTGATAGCGAGCTGCTGGCCCAGACCGTCGCGGATGCGGTCCTTCACTTCGTCGAAGGAAAGCTCGCCTTCGGGGAGGCGCTTGGTCAGCTCGAACACCACGAATCGCGGCCGCGCCGTCCCCGCCCCGACCTCGAACACCGGCTTCAGCCCCGGAACGCTGTCGTTCCCGATCGCCGTCAGGTACTCGGGCGGGAGCTGGGAGAGAGCGAGGGCGTCGGCGAGTTTCGGCTCGGTGGGGTCGGCATACACGCGCGCCAACGAATCGAATGGCGCGCCGTGGGCCAGGGCAGCGTGGACCGAATCGGCTTTGCCCTTGGCGACGGCGATCTGCGCCGCCGAGATGACGGG
>DATHGL010000303.1:0-3371 GCA_035317625.1 Gemmatimonadales bacterium
CCCTTGCGCCGCGGCGCTGATCGCAACACCGCAGAGCAGAGCGCTCCCAAGCGCACTGCGCATACGCCTCCCTCCGAGTTGTCGGTGGCCAACGAAAATCAGGTCAGCCGAGGCCGTTCGGAGGCGGAGGAGTGGGACCGAGCAACGGGGAAGGGGGAAGGGGGAAGAGGGACGGGTACGTCACCACTCGGACGATCGCGGCGACGGCCGGAGACGCTACCGGCGGCGTAGGGACGGCGGTCGAGACCGCGAGATCGAGCCCGCCCGTCATCTGATCGCAGAAGCACGGGCCGTCCGACGGTGCGGCATGGTGCGCACCCGACGCGTGGTGCGCTGCATCGTGGTGGCACGCGAGCAGCGCCCGGGTGGTCTCGCCGCCCGGGCCGGCGGCGAGCCAGCATGCGGCCGCCAGCGTAAAGAGCACGCGTCGAGGAGTGCTGCGCATCGCCTCAAGTGTACGGTGACGGTTTCGCCTGGCGCAACCCCGGCCGCCGCGTGTAGACTGCCTCCCCATGAGCGCGAATATCGAGTACCGCGACGACCGCTGGGTGGTACCCGACCATCCCATCATCCCGTTCATCGAAGGCGACGGCACCGGGCCCGACATCTGGCGCGCCGCGCGTCGTGTGTTCGATGCGGTGGTGGAGAAGGTCTCCCGCGGCAAGCGCCGCGTCGACTGGCTGGAGGTGCTCGCCGGCGAGAAGGCGTTCAAGCAGGTGGGGAACTGGCTGCCGGAGGTGACGCTCGACGCCATCCGCGCGCACCGGGTGGCGATCAAGGGACCCCTGACGACGCCCGTCGGCGGCGGCATCCGATCGCTCAACGTGGCGCTGCGGCAGGCGCTGGATCTGTACGCCTGCATCCGTCCGGTGCGCTACTTCGAGGGCGTCCCGAGCCCGATGCGAGAGCCCCAGAAGCTCGACGTCGTGATCTTCCGGGAGAACATCGAGGACGTGTATTCCGGCATCGAGTACCGGGCCGGCAGCGTCGAAGCCGACGCGGTGATCGGTTTTCTCGCGGAGCGGTTCGGCGCGAAGATCAGGCCCGGCAGCGCGATCGGCATCAAGCCGATGTCCAAGTTCGGGTCGCAGCGCCTGGTGGCCAAGGCCATCGCGTACGCCCTCCGCGCCGGCCGCCGGTCGGTGACTCTGGTCCACAAGGGCAACATCATGAAGTTCACGGAGGGCGGGTTCCGGGAGTGGGGGTACGAAATCGCGCGCGAGCGGTTCGGCCAGAAGACCGTCCCCGAGGCCGACGCGGGAGACGGGAAGCGGGAAACGGGAAAGGTGATAATCAAAGATCGGATTACCGACGCGATGTTCGCGCAGCTGGTGTTGCGCCCGGACGAGTACGCCGTGATCGCCGCGCCCAATCTCACCGGCGACCTCCTCTCCGACGCGGCGGCGGCGCAGGTGGGCGGGCTCGGCCTCGCGCCGGGCGGCAACGTCGGCGACGGGTTCGCGGTGTTCGAGGCGACACACGGCACGGCCCCGAAGTACGCGGGGCTGGACAAGGTGAATCCCGGGAGCGTGATCCTGTCGGGGGTGATGATGTTCGAGGAGCTCGGCTGGAACGACGTCGCGGCGGCGATCGTGCGCGGGCTCGAAGCGGCGATTCGGTCGCGGCGGGTCACGTACGATCTGGCGCGGCTGATGCCCGACGCGACCGAGGTCTCGACCTCCGCTTTCGCGGAGTGCATTATCGAGCATGTCTGAGGTGACCAGCAACACGGTCAGCGTGCCGCTCGCGCAGATCGACACGCCGCTGCTCGCCATCGCGCTCGCGCAGGGAACCACCGTACCCGGTTCGCTCGTCGAGCTCGACCGGGCGGCCGGTGGCGTGGTGGGGCGGGCGATCACGAGCGGGGATTTCAAGGGCAAGCGGGACGAGACCGCGCTCGTGTACCCCGGTGGGGCGAAGCCGGAGCGCGTGCTGCTGGTGGGCCTGGGCAAGCCGGGCGAGGTGACCGGCAACGCCATCCGCCGTGCCGCAGCCGTCGCCGCCAAACGCGCGCGGGCGCTGGGCACCAAACAGTTCAGCTTCGCCGTCGCCGCCGAGGCGCGCAACGGCGTTTCCGCGCGAGAGGTGGGGCAGGTGGCGGTCGAGGGCGCCGCCCAGGGCGCGTGGGCCTTCACCGAGCTCAAAGCGGCGCCCGACGAGCCGAAACCCGAGGTCGAGCGGGTCACGATCGTGTGCGCTCCGAACGACGCGAAGGACGTGGCGGCCGGCCAGCGAGTGGGCGACGCGATCGCCGCGGGACACCGGCTGACGCGCTACTTGCAGATCCAGCCGGGCAACGTGTGCACCCCGAGCTATCTCGCGGCGCAGGCGCGGCAGCTCGCCGACCAGTACGGCTTCACACTCAGCGTGCTCGACCGCGCCCAGATGGGGCAGGAGGGCATGGGCGCGCTCCTCGCCGTGGCGCAGGGGACCGAGCAGGAGCCGCGCTTCATCGTCCTCGAGTACCGCGGCGCGGGAGAAGCGCCCCCCGTGGCCCTCGTCGGCAAGGGTGTCACCTTCGACTCGGGCGGGATTTCGATCAAGCCCGCGCAGAACATGGAGGACATGAAGTTCGACATGTCGGGCGCGGCCGCGGTGCTCGGCACGTTCGAGGCACTGGGCCGGCTTACGCCCAAGCTCAATGTCGTGGGCATCATCCCCTCCACCGAGAACCTTCCCTCCGGCACGGCCGTCAAGCCGGGTGACGTGGTGAAGAGCCATTTCGGCAAGACGATCGAGATCATCAACACCGACGCCGAGGGGCGGTTGATCCTGTGTGACGCCCTCTCGTACGTGCGACGGTTCAAACCGGCGGCGGTGATCGACATCGCCACACTCACCGGCGCGGTCGTCGTCGCGCTCGGCCAGGTGGCGATCGGCGCCATGGGGAACGACGAGGGGCTGCTCAACGAAGTGCGCGAGGCGGGGGACCGCGCGGGGGAGCGCTGCTGGCCGCTGCCGCTGTGGGACGACTACCGCGACCTGCTCAAATCCGACATCGCGGACGTGAAGAACTCCGGCGGACGCGGCGCCGGCTCGATCACCGGCGGCTGGTTCCTGCGGGAGTTCGTCGAGGGGTACCCCTGGGTGCACCTCGACATCGCGGGCACCGCGTACACCGACGGCGAAGGACCGCACCAGGCGAAGGGCCCGACGGGCATCGGGGTGCGGCTCTTCACGGAATTCGTGCTCAAGCGCGCGGGGGCGTGACCCGCGGCCTGCTCAGCGCGGCCGCGCTGCTCCTCGCCGCCACCGGCGCCGCCGCCCAGGTCGACAGCACGGCGCGCCGCGACTCCACCGGTCGCGACTCCACCGCCCGCCGCGACACGACGGCCCGCGACACGACGGCCCGCGACACGACGGCCCGCGAC
>DATHGL010000304.1:0-8238 GCA_035317625.1 Gemmatimonadales bacterium
GATCGGCATGCGGCGCCCGTCGTCGCGCAGCGCGCGGAGGACGCGGTACCCGTCCATGCCGGGGAGCATCAAGTCGAGAATGATCAAGTCGGGGCCGGCGATGCGGGCGCGCGCGAGGCCCTGGGTCCCGGACTCCTCGACGTCGACGTCGTAGCCTTCGATCTCGAGGTTGTTGCGCAGACCGTAGGCGAGATCGGCGTTGTCCTCCACCACGAGGATTCGCGTCATGCGGTGACTCCCGCGTCGGCCCGCACCGGTGGCGCGCCCGGCGCGTCGGTGGCCTGCGGCACGAGCGGCAGCTCGATCACGAAGCGGGCGCCCGCCCCGCCCGCCCCATTCCCCCCAGGCGCGTCCTCGACCCACGCGCGGCCGCCGTGCAGCGCCACGAGCTCACGCACGACGGACAGTCCGATACCCGTGCCGGCCACGGCCGAGCCGCGGTCCCGCTCCAGGCGCCAGAACCGGTCCCAGATGCGCTCGCGGTCGGGGGCGGGAATGCCCGGGCCTTGATCGTCCACGCTGATCCGCGCCCGGCCGTCGCTCGCGGTGAGGCCGAGCGTCACGGTCTGGCCGGACGGCCCGTACTTCACGGCGTTGTCGAGCAGGTTGAGGAGCATTTGGTGCAACGCGTCCGCGTCGACCAGCGCCACCACGTCGTCGGCGAGCTCGGTGCGCAGGGCCACAGTGCGCGCGGCGGCGAGCGGCGCGAACCCTTCAGCGGCTTGGCGCAAGAGGGGGGCGAGCGGCGCCGCCGCCGGCGACAGCCGCGTGAGCCGCTGCTCCGACCGCGAGAAGTGGAGCAGATTCTCCACCAAGTGAGTGAGCCGGTGCGCTTCCTGGTCGATGATCTCGAGCGAGCGTACGCGCTCTTCGTCGGACCGCACGCGGCCGAGGAGCAGCGTCTCGGAGAACATGCGGATCTGTGCCAGCGGTGTGCGCAGCTCGTGCGACACGCCCGAGACGAAGTCGGCGCGCAGCCGCGCCAGCTCGTGCTCTCGCCGCAGCTGCAGCAATGCGGCCACGACCAGTCCCGCGGTCAGCGCGAGCAGGGAGAGCAGCATCGGCAGGTTCGAGCGCGGCATGCCGCCGATGATCAGCTTCGGCGCCATGTCGGGTCGCAGCGCCACCTGCACCCGCATCGCGCCCAGGATGCCTTCGAAGCTGTCGCGCGCCGCGAAGGTAGGCTGGTACTGCACCGGGGTGCGGTAGAGCTCCAGGCCGTCCGCGTCGGTCACGATAGCCGAGCCGAGCGAGTCGTAGATGACGCCGCCAGTCAGAGGGCGGGGCAGGAGCGGAGACTTCTCGGCCCCCATCGTATAGAAAGGCTCGAACGCCATCGGGTCCGCTTCGAACCCCAGCGCGCGCGGCGCCACCCCCGGCTTGGTGGGCAACACGGTGTACACCACGGCGCGGCGCACGCCGTCCACACGACGGACGATCGCCGCGAGATGCTCCGTGGAGTCGTACACGGTCCGGGCATGGATCGGGAGCGTGTCGCGGAGCCAGCGGAGCGCGGCGGCCGACGGCCGCGTGCCCGCGATCTCGATCCCGCCGGTGCGCAGGTTCATGCGGAAGGTGTAGCGGGTGTGGCGCCAGAAGCGCGCGGCATCCGGCTCGAAGCCCACCCCGAGTCGCGGCGGCGAAGGGAGCGGTCCGGCCTTCACGCGCCACAGCGCGTCGATCGGCGGCATGAACGCCACGTAGTACAGCTCCATGCCGGCGCGCTGCCCGAACCGCGCTGCGGCCAGGCGGGCGTTGTCTCGCAGCACCCGTTCGGCGGTGGCCCGGTGATCCAGGAACGTCCGATACGCCTGGAGTGCGATCGCCCCCGCCAAGGCGAGCGTGAGCAGCAGCAGCGCGGCGATGAACACGCCGCGCGGGCGTGGGTTGAGGCGGACAGCGCTCATGGCTAGCGCCTAGCGATCGCCGGCGCCTCCCGCGACGAGGCCTCTGCCGCGCCACTTCTCGAAAATCTTCTTGGCCTGCTGGTGCGCCTCGTCGAGCGCCTGCTTCGCGCTCATCCGCCCCGTCGCCGCGTTGGCGAACATGGTCGGCAGGACGAATGTGTCGAAAATCTCGCTCTCCGCCGGATTGGCGGGGCCCGGGTGCCCGATGTTCGTCGCCCACTCGAGGGCCGTGCTGATCGGCTTGAGCTTGGAAGGCGGGTTCGAGCCGAACGGATCGTTCGCCGTGGCCTGCTCGAGCCACTTGTTCCCTGATGCGGGCCTCTGCGCCGCCGGCACGCCCGGGTCCGCCACGGAGCCGGGGAAGGAAGGGAAGTTGTACAGTTTGCTCCCCAGGACCGCATCGCGGTAGTGGCCGATCAAGTCGAGCAGGAATTGCTGCGCGACATCCGGGCTCTGCGCGAACTTCCAGATCACGTAAATGCCCATCACGTGCTCGCTCGCCCAACGCGTCCCGCGCGGACCTTTCAGCGCCGGGACGAAGAAGATGTCGTCCGCCACCGGGAGCTTGTTGTCCTGCGCCGTGCGATACGCGGAGACGGAGTTGAGGATGTATGCCGTCTGGCGGGCGTTGAGCGCCTGGTTGTTCGACGCGGCGTTCCAGCTCAACACCGACGGGTTCATGCCCGCCGCGAACAGGCGGACCCCGAACTCCAGCGCCGCGAGGCTCTGATCCGACTTGAGAACGACGTTCTCGTTCTTGTCCTGCACCGAGCCGTCGAACGACCACAGCATGGCGCGGGCGGCCATGTTCGAGTCGAGCTCCTGCGACATCCCGATCCCGATCGGAATCTGAATCTCCGGGTGCTTGCCCTTGATGAGGGGGGCGGCCTTCACCAGGTCTTCCCACGTCGCGGGGCCGTCGGGCATCCCGATCTCGCTCCAGACGCTCTTCAAGTAGTCGCCTGGGTCGGGGACGTAGTTGTCGCTGAAGCCGAACCACTTGCGCGTCACCGGGTTGTAGGTGCTGCGCTTGCAGAGCTCGATGATCGGCCCGTTCTGCCGCTCGGCTTCCTTGACCGCGTCGGCCATATCGAGCACCTGCGGCTCGAACGCACCTGGCGGCGACAGGAACTGGAACAGATCGTGCCCTTGCTGGGCCGCGACCTCGGCGTTGGCCCGCGTCGCTAGATCGGCGAGCGCGATGTGGTCGACGGTGACCTCGACCCCTTTAGCGGTTCCCCAGTCCTTGGCGTACTTGTCGAACCAGACATCGTACGACGGGACGAAATGGCTCCACTGGAGGATCTTCAGGGTCTTCTCGGGTCGCCTGATCCGGATGGCGGGCCCGAGCGCGGCCGCCGCGGCCGCCGCGGCCGCCGTCGTCGTCGTGGTCACGAACTCGCGTCGATCGATGCTCTTACGCTTGGTCATTGACCTGTCCTCCATTGGGTCAAGGAAGCTTTTTGTAGAAAGGTGTCGGGTGCCAGGTGTCAGGGCCTCCGACGTCCTAACGCCCGACACCTAACACCTGACACCTGCCGTTACAACGTGTACAGCACGCTGAGGGCGACCTGGTCGGCGTGCGCGGGTCCGGTGTTGTAGCGCGTCACCGCTCGGAAGTACTCCAGTCCGAGGGCGTAGCGGCCGGCGCGGAAGCGCAACAGGGCGTCGTAGTCGTGACTCAGCTGGCGGGCGAGCGTGAGTGTTGGGTTGTCTTGCACGAACCGCTGCACGTTGGGCTGGTCCATCCCGGCGTACGTCCACAGGCTCCAGTGCGGTGTGAAATCGTAGCCAGCCTGGGCCCAGGCACCCCAGCCCCGGATGTTCCCTTGCTGCGTGATGTGGGCGAACTGCTGGCCGAGCGCCTTGCCGTAGTAGAAGTTGCCGTGCAGCGTGAACTTGCCGGGCGCGATGTTCGCGCCGGCCTCGAATCCCCACGCCGACAAGTTCGAATCCTGCGCACCGGTGCTGGTTGTGTCCCGGCCTGTGCCGGTCGTGTCCTTCCAATCGACATGCCCGACCACGTAGCCGCTCCAGCTCAACTTCGGCGTCTTCTTCGCGAAGTTGAGGCGCGCCTCGAACTGCGGCAGCCCGGAGGCCTCGCCGTTGCCGATGCTGTTCGCAGCATCCGATCCGGCGGCGGCCGGCCCCGAGCCCTTGAGCGCCGCTAGCTGGAGCTGCACGGCGAGCGGCGCTCCGGCGCGGCTCAGATCCTGATAGAGAAACACGCCGGGGAAACGCCAGCCCACCATCCCGGTCGCGCCGTATCCCAGAGGGAAGGCAAGGTGCGTCACCGACACGGGTACCTCGCCGAACATCGGCGACCAGAACTGTCCGATCCGCACGGTGGTGCGGCCGTTTCCGAGGTCGACAAAGGCGAACCGAATCCGCATCTGCGGCTGCTCATCCGCGAACGGCGGCGCAGGCGCCGGAGGGATGACATTCGGAAACGCCCCGAAGAAGTCGGCCTCGAGCGTGGCCTTTGGCGCCCATTTCCCGAGCACCGGCGTGCTACTGAACGTGAAGTTGATGCGCGTGTTGCGCACGTCACCGTCCATGAAGGACTTGTCGGTGGTCGGCTGGGCGGCGGCCGCGAACTCGGCGTTTTGCCCCTGCCCGAACCCGCCGAACAGTCCGTGGTCGTAGAACATCGTGGCGCTTATGAAGCCGCTGATGGTGAGCGTCTGTCCCTCACCGAACTTGACCACCTGTTGGGCCGTGGCGGTGCGTGCGCCTCCGAGCATAAACACCGCAAGAACAGCGAGCGTACAGAACGATGCCATTCGCGTTCGCATGACACCCCCTCCGTAAAGGTGCGTACTGCGGCAACTAACCCTTCACCGCTCCCATCGTAAAGCCTTGGATGAAGCGGTCCATAAACGCGCTGTAGACGATGGCCAATGGGATGCTCGTGAACAGGGCGGCCGCCATGAGCGCCCCCCAGTGGTACACGTCCCCCCGGACCAGTGCGATCGGGACTCCCAGACTCACGGTCATCTTGTCCACCGAGCTGATGAACGTCAGGGCGTACACGAATTCCTGTAGCACCAGGGTGAAGGTGAACACGACGACCGTCAAGATCCCCGGAACGATCAGCCGTGGCGCCACTTTCAGGATCACGGCGAGGCGACTGTACCCGTCGATCATCGCCTGCTCCTCGATCTCCCAGGGGACCGACCGGAGAAACCCCATCACGAGCCACGTGCAGAACGGAATCGTCATCGTTGGATAGATCAGGATCAGCGCCCCCAACGAGTCCTGGAGGTGGAGCAGCGAGATGAGCCGCGAGAACGGCACGAACAGGAGCGTGGGCGGGATGAGGTACGTGAAAAAAATCCCCATACCCATCCGCTCGCCCCAACGGCCCACCAGGCGGGCCAGGCTGTAGCCCGCCGGTACGGCCACCGCCACCGTGATCACGACGACGGCGACCACGACCACGAGGGTGTTCAGGACCCAGCGGGGGAAATCGGTCTGGCCGAAGAGCAGCTTCACGTGCTCGAGCGTGGGCGGGTCGTTGAAGATCCAGGGGATGTGGCTCAGGTCCGACGCGCCCACGTACAGGTCGCGATTTTGCTTGAACGCCGTGATCAGCATCCAATAGAACGGGAACCCGGCGAAGATCACGAGGCCCGCTGCCGCGGCATACAGCGCCACGCGCTTCATCGCGCTCCCCCCACTTCGGTGCGATGGGCCAGCCGCAGCATCCCGATGGCGACCACGATCAGGAACGGGAGCAGGAACACCGCGATCGCCGCGCCCTGCCCGAGGTCGGCGCCCAGAATGCCACGCTGGAACGCGAGGGTGGGCAGCACGTGCGTCGTGTTGGCGGGCCCGCCGCCGGTGAGGATGTAGACCACACCCAGGTCGGTCGCGGTGTACACCACGCCGAACAGCACCGCCACGGCGACTACCGGGAGGAGCAGGGGAAGCTCCACCTGGAACAACCGCCGCCAGAACCCGGCGCCATCCACGATCGCCGCCTCGACGATCTCCTGCGGGATCGACGACAATCCCGCGAGCACGATCACGGTGGCGAACGGGAAGATCCGCCACGCCTGCACGATGATGATCGCGAGGAGCGCAAGCGCCGGATCGCCCAGCCAGTACAGCCAGCCGTGCAGCAGGCCCGCGGCCTTGAGCGTCCAGTTGATCACGCTGAACGTCGAATCGAAGATCCACGTCCACGCGATCGCCGCGAGCGACACCGGCACGGCCCACGGCAGCAGCAGGACGAACCGCGCGAAGCGCTTGCCCCGGAACGTGGCGCGGAATACCTGAGCGGCGGCGGTCGCGAGAACCACCACGAGCACCTGGGAGCCGACCGTCACCACCACGCTGTTGCGGAGGGCCCGCAAAAAGATCGGATCGCCGAGAATCGCGGCATAGTTGCCGAGGCCCGTCCACCCGAAGCTGAGACTGCCGGCGGTCGCATTGCTGAAGCTGAGCAGGATCGCGAACACGAACGGGACGCCGACCAGGAGGATCACGTAGCCGAGGGCCGGGGCGAGCATGACGGCGCCCAGGAGGTCCTCGCGGTCCGCGAACCGCCGCCGGTGCGTCATACCTCGCGCCTCAATCCCGTGTCGGCGTCGAAGTAGCGCAGCGCATGCCGCGGCACGGCGAACTCGTGCGTCTCGCCTTCGGGAATGGCCATCGCGATCGTGGCCGGTAGCTTGGCGATGATGGTGGGAGCCGGTGCAGACGCGTCGCTGCCGGCGACCGAACCGTACACGTAGCGATCGGAGCCCAAGTACTCCACGCGTCGCACGGCGAAGCGAAACGTGCGCAGGTCCTCGCCCGAGCCGAACACGCTCTTCGGCAGAAAATGCTCGGGGCGAAAACCCGTCAGGGTACGGGGTGGAAGCGACGGGTCGCCCGCGTCGAGCAGGTTCATCGGCGGCTGACCGACGAAGGTCGCCACGAACGTGTCGACCGGATGCTCATAGACCTGTTGCGGCGTCCCGACCTGTCGGACCTTGCCCCGCTCCATCACCACGATGCGGTCGCCCAAGCCCATCGCCTCCACCTGATCGTGCGTCACGTACACGGTCGTGGTTTGGATCTGACGCTGGAACCGCTTCAGGTCGTCGCGGGCCGTGTTGCGGAGCTTGGCGTCGAGGTTGGCCAGGGGCTCGTCGAGGAGAAAGACCTTGGGATCCCGCACCAGGGCGCGGCACAGGGCGACACGCTGGCGCTCCCCGCCGGAAAGCTGGCGCGGGTAGCGATCGAGGTAGCGGGTGATGCTGAACATCTCGGCGGCCCACCGCACCTTCTCCTCGATCTGCCGCTTCGGGACGCGGCTCGCCTCGAGGGGGAAGGCGATGTTTTGGAACACGGTCCGGTGGGGATAGAGGGCGTAGCTCTGGAACACCATGGCGATCCCGCGGGCCCGGGGGGGGACGTCGCCGTCCACCCGTAGATCCCCGATGTGGATCTCACCCGACGTGGGTCGCTCGAGCCCCGCGATCATGCGGAGCAGCGTCGTTTTCCCCGAGCCGGAGGAGCCGAGCAGCACGAGGAATTCGCCGTCGCGGATCGACAGGTCGACGCCGTCGACCGCGTGGAGATCCCCGAAGTGTTTTCTCAGGCTTCGGACTTCGATGCCAGCCACCGTCGGGGCGCTAACGCCCGGGCTTCCGCCCGTGCGCCGTGGTATCCGGCGGTTTCGCCAGGTTGACGGGTGGGGAGTAGATGAGGTAGTACGGGCTCTCGGGCACCCGCAGCTGTTTCAGGACCTCCGGTGGTGGACCGGCGGGCGTCGCGCCCCCGCGGGCGCCGCCACCGCAGGCCACGGGCGTGAGGACAATGCCACTGAGAAGTGCAACCCGCATGCGCAGTGCGACGAGCATCGTTTCCCCTTGTTAGCGACCGGTGTTGGACCCTTCACCAGAAAGTGCGTCGTCGGACGGTGCCCCACGGGCCAGCCAGTCGCGGAACGCGTCCGCGTCGTGGGCTAGCCGCCACTCCTCGAAGATCGACAGGGCCATGGCCCGCACACCGCCCTCGCTCCCGCCGGCACTCAGGCACTGCTCGTGCAGCCACGCCTCGAAATCCTCGGGCTCGGGGTCGGCGGCGACGGCTCGCTCGAGCAAGTCCCGCTTGATCGTCAGGCCGATCGCGTCAGGCGTCGTGTCACGCTTGCGGCGCCGCCGTCTGCCCTCCGCCGCGTCGAGGGTCGCGAGCAGCTCGGCGCACACGACAGCCGGGCGCGCGTTCACGCCTCACCCTGGCGGAGGTCGGTGGAGGATGGTGGAGGTGCGGGAGGATGGTGGAGGCCTCGCCGGAGCAACCTCCCCCAACCTCCCCCAACCTCCCCCAACCTCCACCA
>DATHGL010000305.1:0-3244 GCA_035317625.1 Gemmatimonadales bacterium
TCTGGGGAGAGCGGGACTCGGGGCTGGGGGCTTGGGGCTCGGAACGACTACGGCGCGGGCACTCCCGAGCCCCGAGCCCCTAACCCCGAGCCCCGATCTCAAACACGTCGCCGCCGCCATGGCCCTCGTCAAAGCCATCCGCAACTTCGGCCACATGGCGGCGCGGCTGGACCCGCTCGGCTCCGACCCCCCTGGCGATCCGGCGCTCGATCCCGGACCCCTCGGGCTCTCCCCCGAGATCATGACCCGCATCCCCGCCGACCTGCTGCGGATCTACGTGTCCGGACGCACCCTGTCCGAGGCATACCCGAAGCTGCAAGAGACGTATTGCGGCACGATCGCCTACGAGGTCGAGCACATCGGGAGCCACCAGGAGCGCGTGTGGCTGCGCCGGGTGATCGAGTCGGGAGAGCATCGCCAGCCGCTCGAGGCGGAGCGCCGGCGCAAACTGCTCGCCCGCCTCACGGCGGTCGAGACGCTCGAGCGCTTCCTGCACAAGGCCTACCTGGGACAGAAGCGCTTCTCGATCGAGGGGCTCGACGTCCTGGTGCCGATGCTCGACGAGACGATCGAGCTGGCCGGCGTGAGCGGAGCCCGGCGCATCGTGCTCGGGATGGCGCACCGCGGCCGCCTCAACGTGCTCGCGCACATCGTCGGCCTTCCCTACGAGACGATCTTCGCCGAGTTCGAGGGCGGGCGGCACGTGGAGGAGACGCTCACTCCGGAGGGCGGCACCGGCGACGTGAAATACCACCACGGTGCCGATGGAGTGTATCAGACCGCCGCCGGCAAGCCGGTGAACATCAGCCTCACACCCAACCCCAGCCATCTCGAAGCGGTGAACCCGGTGGTCGAGGGGCGGGCGCGCGCCAATCAGACCAACCGTCGCGGCAAGGACGCGATTCACGACCGGAGCGTGGCGCTCCCGGTGCTGATCCACGGCGACGCGTCGTTCGCGGCGCAAGGCGTGGTGGCCGAGACGTTCAACCTGGCGCGCCTCAAGGGCTACACCACGGGCGGCACGATTCACCTGATCGCCAACAACCAGCTCGGCTTCACCACCGATCCGAAGGAAGGGCGCTCCACCGACTACTCGAGCGACCTGGCGAAGGGTTTTGACGCGCCGATCGTTCACGTGAACGCCGATGACCCGGAGGCGTGCCTCGCCGCGGCGCGGCTGGCGATGATGTACCGCGACAAGTTTCACGCCGACGTCGTGATCGACGTGGTGGGCTACCGGCGCCACGGCCACAACGAAGGCGACGAGCCGGCGTACACTCAACCGGTGATGTACGAGCGCATCAAGCAGACGCCCACCGCGCGCCAGCGCTATGTCGACCGGCTCGTGCGCGAGGGCATCGTGACGGAGGCCCAGGCGGCGGCGGAAAGCGAGCAGGTATACCAGCGGCTCGTCGACATCCAGCAGTCCCTCAGGGCGCATCTCCGCGAAGCGGGCGCGGGTGAGGAGCCGCAGCGCATCTCCACGGAACGTCCCACCACCGCGGAGCCCGACACGGCGGTGGGTGCACCACTGCTCACGACGGTGAATGAGCAGCTGCTGACGGTGCCGGACGGCTTCACCGTCATTCCCAAGCTGATGAAGCAGCTCGAGCGGCGCCGCCCGGCCCTGACCGAGGGGCAGATCGAATGGGCACATGCGGAAGCGCTCGCCTTCGGGTCCCTCCTCGCCGAGGGCACGGCGATCCGGCTCACCGGGCAGGATACGGAGCGCGGCACGTTCAGTCAGCGGCACCTCGTGCTGCACGACGCTCAAGACGGGCGCCGCTACGCCCCGATCCAGAGTCTGCCGGGGGCGCGGGCGCCGTTCGAGCTACACAACAGCCCGCTGTCCGAGTTCGCCTGCCTGGGGTTCGAGTACGGCTACGCGGCGGCGGCGCCCGAGACGCTGGTCCTGTGGGAGGCCCAGTACGGCGACTTCACCAACGGCGGCGAGGTGATCATCGATCAGTTCATCATCGCCGGACTCGCGAAGTGGGGGCAGACGTCCCGTCTCACCCTGCTGCTGCCACATGGCTACGAGGGCCAGGGGCCCGAGCATTCGAGCGCCCGGATCGAGCGCTTCTTGGCACTCGGCGCCGACAGGAACATCCGCATCGCCAACTGCACCACGCCCGCGCAGTACTTCCACCTCCTCCGGCGCCAGGCGCGCCACACCGAGCTGCGGCCGTTGGTGTTGTTCACGCCGAAGAGCCTGCTCCGTCTGCCGCAGGCGACCTCGCGGCTCGAAGACCTGACCACCGCGCGGTTCCAGCCCGTCTTGGACGACGTGACGGTGGCGCGCCGTGACGCGGTGGGCCGCCTCATCCTGTGCAGCGGCAAGGTGTACTACGACCTCACGCTCGCGCCGGTGCGGGCCCAGGCCACGCACGTGGCGATCGGCCGGGTGGAGCTGCTCTACCCGTTCCCGCGTGAGGAGCTGGCGACGCTGATCCGCGGATACCCGAGCCTGCGCGAGATCGTCTGGGTGCAGGAAGAGCCGCGCAACATGGGGCCGCAGAAGTTCATGCTGCCGCAGCTGCGCGAGCTCGTGGGTCCCGACGTGACGGTGCGCGACATCGGGCGACCGGAGCGCTCGAGCCCGGCGGAAGGCTATCCCGCGGCCCACCAGGGCGAGCAGGCGAGGATCGTGGCGGCGGCATTGGCTCCGCTGGACTGAGGCCAGATGGGAGTAGCGTCTTGGTGTACCCCGGGGCACCGCCCCGGGGTCAATCCACCCGAGAGTACAGGTCTGCGTGTACCCCAGCGCGGCTCCCCACCCCGCGCGCGTAGGTCCTCGTGTACCCCGGGGCGCCGCCCCGGGGTCAACCCACCCCGAACGAAGGTGCGGATCAGGTCGGGATCCGGTCCGCGTGCCTCAGCTGCTGGCTAGCGAGGTATACCCGCGTTGCGCGTATGTGGGAGCGTGACAGCGAGCCGGCGCAGAAGCCGCGCGCTATCGGAAACAAAGTGTGCCAGGTGACATGTGCGTACAAGCCGATGGCCTTGTGCGGGCCGCGTGTCGGCATTGTCATGTCCTTTCGGGTGGGCTAACCCCGGGGCGGCGCCCCGGGGTTACAAGAACCCAGAGCTCGCTCTAGTCGCGCGACCCGGCGCCCCGGGGTTACAAAAACCCAGAGCTCGCTCTAGTCGCGCGACCCGGCGCCCCGGGGTTACACAAACCCAGAGCTCGCTCTAGTCGCGCGACCCGGCGCCTCGGGGTTACAAAAACCCAGAGCTCGCTCTA
>DATHGL010000306.1:0-2547 GCA_035317625.1 Gemmatimonadales bacterium
GAGAGCGACTCGGCGCGCGGGAGGGGCACCCGGAACATCCGGGCCGTCGGTGTGGTGTCGGCAACGAACACGATGGCGAGCAACCACACGCGCTGGAGTCTCCAACAGTGAAGGTCGATCGCCGGTACGACGCGGATGCAGGGAGACCCGCACCCGCTCCCCCGCGTCACGCTTGGCGCGGCCATTCCATATTAATGAGATCGTGCGCGCGCTGTGGCTCGAAGACCGCCGCCTCACACTGCGGGACGATGTCCCGATGCCCGAACCGCCGCCGGGTGAAGCCCTCGTGCGAACGCTCCGGGCGGGGATCTGCAACACCGATCTCGAGCTGACCCGCGGCTACTACCCGTTCGTCGGGATTCCGGGACATGAGTTCGTCGGGGTGGTCGAGCGGGGTCCGGCGGCGCTCGTCGGCCGACGCGTCGTGGGCGAGATCAACGCCGTCTGCGGCACTTGTCCCGCGTGCACGGGCGGCCGGCGCACCCACTGCGAGCGCCGCACCGTGCTCGGCATCGTGGGCCGGCACGGCGCGTTCGCCGAGTACCTCGCGCTTCCGGCCGAGAACCTGCACGTCGTCCCCGACGGTGTGCCCACGGACATCGCGGTATTCACCGAGCCGCTCGCGGCCGCGCTCGAGATTCAGGAGCAGGTCGCGATCGGTCCGGGCCAGCGCGTGCTCGTGGTGGGCGACGGCAAGCTCGGCCAGCTCGTGGCCCAGACGCTCGGCCTCACCGGCTGCCGGCTGCTCGCGGTCGGGCGACACGACACCAAGCTCGCCCTGCTCGCCGCGCGGGGCATCGAGACGGGGCGACCGGACCAAGTGGCGCCGGGTGCGTTCGACATCGCGGTCGAGTGCACCGGCAATCCGGAGGGGGTCGGCGTGGCCCAGCGCGCCCTCCGGCCGCGCGGCACGCTGGTGTTGAAGAGCACCTACGCGGGCGCGCTGACGCTCGATGCGGCGGCCGTCGTGGTGAACGAGCTCACGCTCGTGGGGTCGCGCTGCGGTCCGTTCGCCCCGGCCCTGCGGCTTCTGGCCGGGCGACGGATCGCCGTCGAGCCCTTGGTGCAGGCGCGCTACCCGCTGCGTGACGGCCTGGCGGCCTTCGCCCATGCGCAGCGCCCGGGGGTGTTGAAAGTGCTCGTGGAGATGGGTGACGCGTGATGGGGCGACGCGGCCGCCGTGTTGTCGTGCAGCAACGTTGCTCGAACGCACGAGACTGGGGCGCCCGAACCCTGCTGCGTGCGCGCAGCGAATCCGCCATCCTGCAGCGGGAGCGGCACGTGGGCGCGTGGCGGCCGTGGCACTCCGATTGCGCATGCCGTGCGCATCTCGGAGGAAACCATGCGACGTGCAACCATACGTGCTGTGATGGGTGTGGCCGTGGGGCTGCTGGTAGGCAGCGCCTGTAGCGATTCAGCCGGCCCCGACCCGAAGCCGTCCCCCTTGTTGGGCGGCCTTTTGACGGGCGATCTGGCGGTCGGGACGGCGACGAGCGGGTCGAGCCTCGACCCGGACGGCTACACCGTGACCCTCGACTTGCTCCAAAGCAAGTCGGTCGCGACCAACGGCAGCGCCACGTTCAGCGGCGTACTGGCTGGTCCGCACGTTGTCGCCATCAGCGGCGTGGCGGGAAACTGCACGGTGAGCGGCGGTACGACGCGCACCCCGGTGGTCCCGCTCGGGGGCACGGCGCAGGTCAGCTTCGCTATCACGTGCGCGGCCACCGGGCCGACAACCGGCAACCTCACTGTCGCGACCGCGACGACCGGCTCGAGCCTCGACGCCGACGGCTATACGGTCACCCTGGATGGCAACACGAACCGGGCGATCGGGACGAACGCCAGCACGACATTCAGCGGACTCCCGGCGGGCAGCCACACCGTCGTCCTCTCGGGCGTCGCGGGGAACTGCAGCGTGAGCGGAGGCACCTCGCGGACGGTGAACGTCCCGGCCGGTGGGACGGCCTCGACGAGTTTCGCCGTGAGCTGCGCGGCGACGACGCCGACGACGGGCGACCTCACCGTCGCGACCGCGACGACCGGCTCGAACCTCGACCCCGACGGCTATACGGTGACCCTGGATGGCAACACGAACCGGGCGATCGGGACGAACGCCAGCACGACATTCAGCGGGCTCCCGGCGGGCAGCCACACCGTCGTGCTCTCGGGCGTCGCGGGGAACTGCACCGTGAGCGGGGGCACTTCGCGGACGGTGAACGTACCCGCAGGCGGGACGGCCTCGGCGAGTTTCGCCGTGAGCTGCGCGGCGGCTACCGGCGACGGCAGTCTGACGGTGACGGCCAGTACGACGGGCTCGAATCTCGATCCCGACGGCTATACGGTCACCGTGGACGGGGGCACCGCGAGTCAACCGATCGCGACCAACGGCAGCGCCACGTTCAGCGGCGTACTGGCTGGTCCGCACGTTGTCGCCATCAACGGAGTGGCGGGAAACTGCACGGTGAGCGGCGGTACGACGCGCACCCCGGTGGTCCCGCTCGGGGGCACGGCGCAGGTCAGCTTCGCTATCACGTGCGCGGCCACCGG
>DATHGL010000307.1:0-9876 GCA_035317625.1 Gemmatimonadales bacterium
CCATGAACCTCACCAGACGGACAGCGCGCGCGTTCGCGGCCACGCTCCTGCTCCTGGCCCCAGCCGGCTGCACCGACCTGACGGTGGAGCCGCAAAGCACCGTCACCGAGTCCAACATCTTCAACGATCCCAGCTCGTACCTGGCGTTCATCGCGCGCGAGTACGCCGGGCTGGCCGTCAGCGGACAGCAAGGCCCCGCCGGGCTGCCGGACATCTCGGGCATCGACGAGGGATTCTCACAATACTTGCGCCTGTACTGGGAGACGCAGGAGCTGCCCACGGACGAGGCCGTGATCGCGTGGAACGACGTCGGCCTCCCCGAGATGAACACGCAGACCTGGACGTCGCAGAGCCGCATGGTGGTGGCGATGTATTATCGCATCTACTTCCAAGCCGTTTTTGCGAACGAGTTCCTGCGCCAAACGACGGATGCGAAGCTCACCGCACGGGGGAACGTCCCGCCCGCGCTCAGGGCCCAGATCCGCGAGTATCGCGCCGAGGCACGATTCCTCCGCGCCCTGAGCTACTGGCACGGGATCGATCTCTTTGGGGACATCCCGCTCGTGACCGAGAGCGATCTGATCGGCGGCCCCCCGCCGCCGCAGAGCACACGCACGGACATCTACAACTACATCGTCAGCGAGCTCACCGCCATCAAGGACTCGCTGCCCGTGCCCGGGCCGAGCACCTACGGCCGCGCAACGAGACCAGCCGCGGACATGCTGCTGGCCGAGCTCTATCTCAACGCGGGCGTCTACACGGGCACGCCCCATTATACCGATGCGCTGCTCGCGGCCGTGGTGGTCATCAACTCAAGTTGGTACAGCCTCGATCCGAGCTACCGGCACCTGTTCCAGGCCGACAACCATACGTCGCCCGAGATCATCTTCGCCATCACACAGGATGGGCTGAAGACCCAGACGTATGGCGGTGTGACGTTCTTGGCCCACGCCTCCTGCGGCGGCAGCATGAGCAACAGCAGTTACGGCATCGACGGCTGCTGGTGGGGTCTGCGCCTGAAGCCGCAGGCCGACAGCTTCTATGCCGCCGGGGACAACCGGGGCACGTACTTCTACACGGCCGGTCAGACAGTCGCGGTGACCAGCATCGGCGACTTCACCAAGGGCATCGCCGCACCGAAGTTCCAGAACGTGACCTCAGGCGGACAGCCCGGCTCAAACGGAACGTTCGTGGACACGGATTTCCCGATGTTCCGCCTCGCGGAGGCGTACCTGATCTACGCCGAGGCCGTGCTACGCGGCGGCGGCGGTACCCGAGCGCAGGCGCTGACGTACGTGAACGCGTTGCGGCAGCGCGCCTACGGGGGCACGTCCGGCGACATTACGGACCCGGAGCTCACGCTGGACTTCATTCTGGCCGAGCGGGGACGCGAGCTGCTGTGGGAAGCGCACCGCCGGACCGACCTCGTGCGCTACGGCCTGTTCACGGGCGGCACCTACCTCTGGTCGTGGAAGGGCCAGGACCCGCATGGTACCAACTCGGCCGGTCTTGCTACCGATGCACACCTGGACCTTTATCCGATCCCGGCGTCCGAATGTGTGGCCAACCCGAACCTGACGCAGAATCCGGGCTACACGCCCTGCCGCCCCTGAGGGGTGGTCCTTGCACGACCCCTTCCACTTGTCCGCAGCTCCGCCGTCATAGACGGTGGAGCTGCGGCTTGGTTCTCGCGCTTGCGGTGGCAGCCTGCCACGAGGCGTCGCTGCGTCCGTCCTCCCCGAATCCGCTTCCCGATCGTCCCCTGCTCCCACAGACCTACCGCCCCAGCGGCCACATGGTGGCGGGCGACGTGTTCGTCCATCTCTTCGAGTGGAAATGGACGGACATCGCCGCCGAGTGCGAGAACGTGCTCGGCCCCGCCGGGTTCAGGGCCGTCCAGGTTTCGCCGCCTCAGGAGCACAGCCTCGAGTCCCCGAACTACCCCTGGAGCGAGCGCTACCAGCCGGTGAGTTACAGCATCGCGCACAGCCGCTCGGGCACCGACGTCGAATTCGCAGGAATGGTGCAGCGCTGCCAGGCGGTGGGCGTCGGTATCTACGTGGATGCCGTCATCAATCACATGACCAACTACCCGAGTCCCGGCGTCGGGAGCAACGGCACGGCGTACAGCAAGTACGACTACCCGGGGCTTTACACCCCGAGCGATTTCCATGCGCCCTGCACGGTCGACAATTACCAGAGTGCGGCGAACGTCCAGGACTGCGAGCTGTTCTCGCTGCCGGATCTCAACACCGGTCTGCCGTCGGTCCGTCGGAAGATTGCCGACTACCTGATCATGCTCGCCCGGCTGGGCGTCGCGGGATTCCGAATCGATGCCGCCAAGCACATCCAGCAGGTGGAGCTGGACCAGATCCTGGCGATCGTGGATTCCACCATGACCGCCGACGGCCGCCCCATCCCGTACTACTTCCTCGAGGTCATCGGGGGAGCAGGCGAAGCGCTGTCGCCGCGCGACTATTTCGGTGAGGCGTACGCGTCCGGCGGCGCGGCAGACGTCACGGAGTTCACCTTCGTCGGCGTCGGCGACAAGTTCAGAGGCACAGGCGGACAGCACATCTCGCAGCTGAACCCCGGCGGCTCGGCCGGAAACCAGTTCTCCGAGGCGGCATGGGGCTTGATGTCCTCCGACAAGGCCGTGGTGTTCCTCCAGAACCACGACACGCAGCACGACTGCGGCATCAGCTATCGGGACGGCAACAGCTTCCGCCTCGCCAACGTGTGGATGCTGGTGCAGTCCTACGGCTATCCGTCGGTCCTGTCGAGCTATGTGTTCGACTGTCCGGCCGGCAACTCGATGGGTCCGCCGTCCGACGCCAACGGCAATACCAACAGCGTGACATGCGCGTCGAGCCTCGAGACCGCGACCATCGGCCAGTGGGTATGCGAGCACCGCGACCCGTACATTCTGGGAATGGTCGCCTTCCGGAAGCTGGTCGCTGGCAGCGACGTCAACCACTGGTGGGACGACGGCGCCAATGCCATTGCGTTCTCGCGGGGCGATAAGGGCTTCGTCGCCATCAACCGGGGGGGCGCCGGCGTGGACACCACGGTTGCCACTGGGATGCCGCCCGGCACGTACTGCGACATCTTGGCGGGCGGGCTGGTCGCCGCCGCCTGCGCCGGAGATTCAGTCGTCGTGGACCCGGCGGGCGCCATTCATTTTCATCTCGCATCCAACTCGGGCGTCGCGATCGACGTCGCGACCAAGCTGCCATGAGCCTAATGCATCATGCCGCGCGTGTGGTCGCGGCGGGGGCGGGTCCCGCGTCGATCAGCCGCTTCGTGACCGGGTCGACCCGTAGGTTCAGGCCCTCCAATGAACGCGAACCCACCAACACCAGATCTCCAGGCTCGCCGAACACGACCTCGTCACTGGTCTCGATGCCGGCCACGCGGAGCATCACCCCTCCCGTCCGGCGGGCCAGCACCGTTCCGTCCGCCTGGCGGAAATGCCACACCTTGATCCGCTCGATCCCGAGAGATTCGAGGACAGCGGCGGGAAACCACGACAACTCCGCCCCCGTGTCCACTAGCACCGACTCCAGCGTCCGCCGTTCACCGGGTCGGGCGGGGTGCTCGATCTCCACCGTGACGCGAAACGTGCCCATTTCGTCGCGCATATTACCTCCTCCTGCCTCGCCGAGTAGTACCACAAGAACGCAGGCCGTGTCAATCCTACTCCTCGCGTGCGCCGCGACCACTTCGCTCGCCGCGCAGCGAGCCACCGGGCCCGCCTGGACGCGCGGCGCAGTCTGCTACGAAGTCTTCGTCCGCTCGTTCTCCGACTCGGACGGCGACGGCATCGGCGACCTGAACGGCCTGATCCAGAAGCTCGACTACATCGACAAGCTCGGCGCGTCCTGCATCTGGCTGATGCCGGTGGCCGCGTCGCCCAGCTACCACGGCTACGACGTCAGCGACTATTACCGCGTCGAGCCCGCCTACGGCACCAACGCCGATTTCAAGCGACTGGTGACGGAAGCACACCGCCGCGGCATCGTGGTACTCGTGGACATGGTGCTGAACCACAGCTCGAGCGAGCATCCGTACTTCCAGGCGGCCCTGCACGACACGACGTCGCCCTATCGCGCGTGGTACCGCTTCGCGCCCACGTCGCAGGGGAAAGACTGGCACCATTCCCCCGTGCGCGACGAGTACTACTACGGGCTATTCTGGTCCGGCATGCCGGACCTCAACTACGACACGCCCGCCGTGCGGGAAGAAGCGAAACAGATCGCTACGTTCTGGCTGAGCAACATGGGCGTGGACGGGTTCCGGCTGGATGCGGTGCCGTATCTCGTGGAGGAAGGCGACTGCGTCATGGGGTGTCCCGGGACCCATGCGTTCTTGCACGAGTACGCCCAGCACATTGACAGCGTGAAGCCGGGTGCATACACGGTCGGCGAGGCGTGGGGCGGCATCGACAAGATGCTGCCCTATTACCCGGATCAGCTCACGTCCTACTTCGGCTTCGAGCTGGCGGATTCGTTGCTGTCGGCGGTCCGCACCGGCTCGGCGGCAGGGCTGCTCACCGGTTTCCTGCGACTCCAGGACACCCTGCCGGCGTACCGCTGGTCGCCGTTCCTCTCCAACCACGACCAGACTCGCGTCCTGACCGCCTTGGATGGCGACGGCTCCCGCGCCCGGATCGCGGCGACGCTCCTGCTGACGTTGCCAGGCCTGCCTTTCATCTACTATGGCGAGGAGATCGGGATGACGGGCGACAAGCCCGATCCACGGCTGCGCACCCCGATGCAATGGAGGGCGCGTCCGGGACTGGGGTTCACCTCTGGCACTGCGTGGGAGAGCGCCCAGCCCGACTCGCTGACGACGAACGTCGCGGCGCAGGACGCCGATCCCCGGTCGCTCTTGAACCTGTACCGCCGGCTGATCCATCTGCGTAGAGAGAGCGAGGCCCTCGCGGTGGGGAGCCTCGTGCCGCTCTCAGCACCGAGCTCGCAGGTTGCCGCCTACCTTCGTCGCGCGGGTGACCACACTGTGCTCGTGGTGGCGAACCTGGGCGGCGCGCCGGCCTCGGGCGTGGCGATCGCCTCGGGGGAGCGCGTGCTCCCGCCTGGGAAGTACGCGCCGCGCAACCTGCTGGGCGGTCCGGACGGCGCGATGCTGCAGCTGAGCCGGGACGGGCGCATTCGCGGCTACGTTCCGGCCGCGACGCTGGCGCCGCGGGAGACCCTCGTGTTCGACCTGATCCGCCGATAGACCCGCGTGAATGCAGCGGTCTGTCTCGCGATCCTCCTTGCGGCTCAGGGGCAGCCCGCCACCAGGGCGGTGTACCTCGACAATCAGGGTGTAGTGCGCTGGCGAGACGACCAGAAAGAGGTAACCCTCTTCGGCGCGAACTACGTGCTTCCGACCGCCTCGGACTATCGCGCAGCCGGGTACCTCCACGCCGATCGCAAGCGGATGATCGATGAGGACATGGCGCAGTTCGCCCGCATGGGGTGGGACGGCCTGCGGCTCACCTTCTGGGGCGACTGGGAAGCCTCCGACTCCGCTGGCAATTTGATCGTCAACGATCACTTGGACCTGCAGGACTATCTCATCGCCCGCGCGCGCGAACGTGGCATCTACATGCTCTTCAGTCCCATCCAGCTGTACGGTTCGAATTGGCCGGACGCGCTGTCAGACACCTCGGCGCCGGGTTTCGGTCGGCACTTCGGCAAAGCGCGCATGGGCACCGACCTGGCGGCGATCGCGGCACAGGTGAACTACCTGCGTCAGATCCTGAAGCACGTGAATCCGTACACGCACGTGGCGCTCAAGGACGAGCCGGCCATCCTCTTCATCGAGCTGGTGAACGAGCCCTGGCATCACCCCGAGGACCTCCGAGGCTCGATCCGCTACATCAACGCCCTCACCGACGCGGTGCGTAGCACGGGGTGCACCAAGCTCGTCTTTCACAATGTGAGCCAGGACTTCCGGATCGCCGAGGCAATCGGGCGTAGTCGGGCGCAGGGCGTGACGTTTGGCTGGTATCCCACCGGCCTCAACGCCGGCCACGAGCTGGAAGGCAACTACCTCCGCACGGTCGATGCCTTCCCCGACATGCTGCGCCCGGAGCTGGCCCGCAGCCCGCGCATCGTGTACGAGTTCGACTCGCCGGATCTGCGGACCGGTTAGATGTATCCCGCCATGGCGCGGACGTTCCGCGCGGTGGGCGCGCAGTTCGCCGCCATGTTTGCCTATGACATGCTGGAAACCGCCTCGCGCAACCTGGGCTGGCAGACGCACTATCTGAACTTGGTCTACACACCCCGCAAGGCCATGAGCGCCATCGTCGCCGCCGAGGCGATGCACCGGCTGCCCCGGTTGCGCTCGTATGGCCCCTATCCCGAGAACACCCGCTTCGGTGACTTCCACGTCTCCTATGAAGGCGACCTGGGCGAGCTGGTCGCGCGCGACGCGTTCCTGTACGCCGGGACGACTCGCGCGGCCCCCCCGGACCCCGCCGCGCTGCGGCGTATTGCCGGGTACGGCTCGTCGCCGGTGGCGACGTACGAAGGGGACGGGATCTACTTTCTGGACAAGGTGCGCCCCGGCGTCTGGCGACTCGAGGTCTATCCCGACGCCGTGCCGGTCCGCGATCCTTTCGAGCCGCCCAGCCCCGACAAGGTCGTGATGCGGGCGATCAGACGCCGCTGGTACATGACGGTCAGGCTCCCGGACCTGGGGGGCGAGTTCACGGTGCAATCGATGAACAGCGGTGGTCAGGCGGTCGGACGGTCAGAGGCCGGTCGGTTTCCCGTCATTCCGGGTGTGTACGTCCTGAGCGCGAGCGGTCCGATGGATCCTGCGACGCTCCCCGCCCGAGTGGGCCAGGTCGGGTTCCTGGAGTACCATGCCCCTCCCACCGATTCTCTCCCGCCGTCCGTCCAGCCTCTCACCGCCCCCGAATACCTCGCGGGCCGACCCGCCGAGCTGCGCGCTCGCGTCGTAGACCAGACTCCACCGGACTCGGCCATGCTCTTCATCCGGCCTGTGGCCGGAGGGTTCTACCGCGGCTTCGCGATGCGACCCGCAGGCGCGTACGAGTACGCTGCCTCGGTGCCAGCGGCGGCGTTGCGCGAGGGACCGTACGAGTTCGTGATCACGATCTTCCGCGGGGTCTCCGCGACCACATTTCCCGGCGGCCTGCACGTGAAGCCGACGGATTGGGGCTTCTACGGCCGGACGTCGTGGAAGCTGGATGTGGTTGGCCCGCGCACGCCGCTGCGTGTGTTCGACCCCGCCCGAGACGCCGCGCAGTTGGCTTTCACTCGCATCGGCGACGCGGGGCGCCGCGGACTGTTTCATCTGGCGTTGTCCCAGGTCACAGGCCAGCCGGTCTTCCATTTCGAGTTGCCGGTGAGCGCGAGCGGCGCCGCGCCAGGTGATTACACGGCGTCGCTCGTGATCGGCGATCGGATCGGTGCCCGGCGGGAAACCATTGCCGCAGCGGATGAGGTGCACGTGCGGCTGCGCGGCCTCGGACCTCGTCAGATGCTGCACATCACGCTGATGGAGGACGACGGCACGAGCTGGAGCGCCGCCGTCACCGCCGACAGCACATGGAGCGAGCAGTCGCTGTCTCTTGCGGTCTTCACCATCGGCCGTGGCGCCTTGCTTCCGGAGGGGTTCCCCGGCGAGTGGAACTACTGGGTGGGGCCTGCGGCAGGACGGGGTGGCAGCAGCGACCGCCCGCGGCTCGACCGGCTGGAGCGCCTGCAGCTTTCCCTCCGGCGCACGGAAGGCGTCTCCGTCACGCCAGGCAGTTACGGTGTGGAGGTGGAATGGGTCGCCCTGGCGGCTAGAAGGGCCGCGCGGTGAGGCGCCGTCAAGAGGACGGACGGGTGGCGGAACGACTGTCCAGGCCGTACGATACCGCCGCCAATGAACCTGCTCGCGTTGCTACTCGCGGCGCTGGGCGCCCGAGGAGTCGCGGCTGAAGCCGCGGCTCGGCACTGCCGCTCAAGCGGCAACGTCACGCCCGTTTACGGGCAGACGCCGAGCCGCGAGTTTTCTCGCGACACCGTTCCGCCCTACCTCGCTTTCCCCGAACCCGGGCTCGACGACCCCGCCGCCTACGAGGGCTACGACACCCGCGTGTACCGGGATGCGCGCGGCAATGCGTTTCAAGTCTACCTGAAAGGCTCGAGCGGACGCGTCGTGCACCTCTGGGCCGACGCGGCCAACGAAAGCGTCGGGTTCACCGTCCGCGACTCTGGCGGCAAGCCGGGCCAGCTCGTGTGGGGCACCGGCGGGGCCGCGGTCGCCGAGTCGGCGGGCACGCGGTCGCTGTCCTATGGGCTGGAGCTGCCGTCCGCCGTCGCGATCGGCCTGTTCCTGCTCGGTTCCATGCGGGTGGAGCGCGACCTTCAGCACGCGAGCCGTGATACGCTGCCGCTCGACGCCACGCCGTTTCCGCAGGTCGAGCTGTCGGAGCTGATCGACCGCCTCGCGAAGTTGAAGGCGCGTGAGCGCGTTCGCCACCTGTCGCTCCTGGGCGCGACGACCGTCGACGCGCTGCGGGCGCGGCTGCTTCCCCGGGTCACCGCGCAGGTCGGCGACACGGCCTGGGTCGTGCGAGTCGGGCAGGTGAGCTTCGACGGCAAGAGCCATCTCTGGCTCACGCTCGAGGGCGACGCTCGAGAAACCGTTCCGACGCTGTCCGGCCGTACGGTCACGATCCGCCGCCCGGCCGGGGGCCCGGTCCGCTTGCGCGTACGCGTGACGACCGACGCGCCCGCGCTGACCCCGCTCGCGCGTGAGGAGATCTTCAACGACGACTTTCGGCGGTTTTACGCCCAGGTCCAGGCGGACTCGGGCGCCCCGCTGCGGTTGCGCCGGCTCGAGCGCGAGGTCCGGGGTGCGGAGCTCCTGAGCTACCGGGAGAAGCTGATGGCCGGGTTGCCGAACTTCGCCACCTATTTCGGTCGCGATATGCTGATGACGGCGCTGCTCATGGAGCCGGTGTGGGCGCCGGGGATGCCGGAGCACGTGATCGCGAGCGCGCTGCGCAAGCTCTCACCCGAGGGGGACGTGAGCCACGAGGAGGCCCTGGGCGGCCAGGCGATCCGCGAGCATGCCGCCGAGTACAACCGCCTCGTGTCCGCCGGTCAGCTCGCGCGGGCCCGTGCCGTGCTCGCGCATCTCGCGGCCACGCGCGAGAACTACAGTATGGTGGACGACGACTTCCAGCTGCCGGTGGTCGCGGCGCGCTATCTCGCCGACCCGCGCGTCCCGGCGGAGCGGAAACGCCGCTTCCTGCAAGTCGAGGGGCGTCTCGCGCGGCTCGTCGCCAACCTGGCGCTCGTGGCCCGCCGGGCGGCTCCGTACGCGCGCGCCCCGGTCGCGACGAACCTCGTGAGCTTCCCGCGCGCCCCCGACGGCCATTGGATCTCGGCGAGCTGGCGCGACAGCCGGGCGGGGTACGGCGGCGGGCGGTTCGCGATGGACGTGAACGCCATCTGGGTGCCGCACGCGCTCGAGGGCGTGGGGACGATCCTCGACGAGCTGAAACGGCTCGGTGTGACGCCCGTGATTCGGGGGGAGCCGCTCGCCACGTTCGCGCGCGATCGCGCGGCGCTCGAGCGGGCCATCACCGTGTGGCAGGGCGCGGAGCGGCACTTCAAGGTCGCGCTGGCGCCGCAGGAGGTCGCGGAGCGCCTGGCGGCGAAGCTGCGCGCCCTGCCGGCGGACGAGCGGGACTACTGGGACGGCGTACTGCGCCGGGTGGGGCCGGCGGCGGACACACTGCGCTTCCTGGCCCTCTCGCTCGACGGCGCGGGTCGGCCGATTCCGATCGTGAACACCGATCCGGCGGCGCTGCTGCTCCTGGAATCGCTCGACCCCGCG
>DATHGL010000308.1:0-8460 GCA_035317625.1 Gemmatimonadales bacterium
CGGCCCGCCCCTTCCACGAGCGGGGCTCGGCGTAGGCGAGAACGACACGTTTCCCGTTTCCCGTTTCCCGTTTCCCGATGGCGACGCCGGCATCCTGCAGCGTACGCGTGAAGATGTCTCGCGGCCCGACCGTATACGGGCAACCCACGTCGTCATCGACGATCGACACGGTGAGGGGTGCATGGATAGTCGGCGGTTCACCGCGCGCCAGGTGCGTGGCACGGTCGGCCAGCCCGTCCGCTAGCTCCGCGTGGCCGGCGAAGTCGGGCACGCCCTGATCGGGCAGACCGCCCCAGGCGGCGAGCGCGGCATCGTAGCGGGCCAGCGCGGCGTCGGCCCGCACCATCGGAATGTCGGCGCCGACCGCGCGATCGAGGGCGGCGACCACGCTGCGGAAGTCGTTCGGGTAGAGGAGCGCGTCGCATCCCGCGGCGACCGCACCCACGGTGGCGGCCGGCACCGCCTGTGCCGCGCTCGCGCCCGCCATGATCAGCGCGTCGGTCACCACCAGCCCGGCGAAGTTGAGCGTGCTCCGCAGGTAGCCCAGGATCTCGGCGGAGAAGCTCGCCGCGCGCCCGGAAGGGTCCCAGTTCGGATAGGCCACGAACGCGCTCATCACGCTGCCGACGCCGGCCCGGATCGCATACTCGAAGGGCGTCCCGTCCAGCTGCTGCAGCTCGGCGGCCGAGGCACGCACGCGCGGCAGCGTGGCGTGCGAGTCCTCGGTGGTGCGCCCGTGACCGGGGTAGTGCTTGGCGCATCCCTGCACGCCGTGGTCCTGCAGGGCGCGGATCCACACCGCCGCCTGCTCGCCGACGCGCACCGGGTCCGCCCCGAACGCGCGGGTCTGGACGATCGGGTTTCGGGCCTCGAGGTCGAGATCGCACACCGGACCGAACGCCCAGTTGATCCCCACCGAGCGTGCCTCGACGCCGGTGATCATGCCGCACGCGCTCGTGGCCTCGAGGTCGTCGAGCCAGCCGAGCGCCGCGGCCGACGGAAGTTCGGTGAGCCCCTGCACCTGTTGCGCCGGGCCGCGCTCGAGGTCGGCGCCCACGAGCAGCGGACGTCCGGCCTGGGCTTGCAGCTCGCGCGTGAGCGCGCCCACGGCGTCCCGGTTCCCGCCGAAGATGATGAACCCGCCCACGCCGGCAGCGAGCGCCGCGTCGATCTTAGGGCGCTCGTGCGCGAAGCCCCCGGCAGTCGACCGCCAACGCAGCGCGGGAAAGACCAGCCGGGCGAGCGACACGGTCACGCTGGCGTGACGTGGCCGAGCACGCGGGGGCCGCGGGCACCGGTCGCGGCCGGCAGGTTGCCGGCCTTCCCGAGGATCGTCAGAAAGCCGAGAAAGGCGAACACGAGCGCTTCTTTCGCCTCACCGTCGAAGAACAGTCGATCGAACGCGACGACGGGCCGCGGTTGGAGCCGCGCGGTGAGCTGAGCCACCAGGACCGGATTGCGGGCGCCGCCGCCCGAGATCGCCAGCTCGTCGTCCGGCCCCGGGGGCGTCCAGCGCTCGATCCCGCGCGCGATCGTCTCGACGGTGAGCGCCACCGCCGTCGCCACCGCGTCGTTCTCGGACCCGCCCGCCTGGCGCACGCCGTCGACGAGCCGATCGGCGTAGTCGAGCCCGAAGCGCTCGCGTCCGGTGCTCTTGGGCGGCGGCGCGGCAAAGTAGGGATCGGCGAGCAATCCCTCGAGCACCTTGCGGGCCGGCTTGCCGCGGCGCGCGCGCTCGCCGCCGACGTCGAACCGCGCCGCCGGATCGACGCGGCGCGTCACCGCGTCGATCACCCCCACGCCGGGCCCGGTGTCGAACGCCACCGCCCCGACGGTGAGGCCGCGGCGCGGCGCCCACGTGACGTTCGCCATGCCCCCGACGTTCAGCAGCAGCCGCCCGCGCTCCGGGTGTCCGAAGAGCAACACGTCGGCGAGCGGCACGAGCGGCGCCCCCTGGCCGCCGGCGGCCACGTCGCGCGCGCGGAAGTCGCTCACCACCCGCACCCCCACGCGCTCCGCGATCACCGCGGGATCGCCGAGCTGCAGGGTCGCCCGCCCCGGCTCGTGCCAGATCGTCTGCCCGTGCGAAGCGACGAAGCCAATGTCGCGCAGCGCTACCTTCGCCTCGGCGACGAGCTGGAGCACCGCCCCCGCGAACCGCTCGCCCAGGGCGACGTGCAGCAGCGCCAAATCCCGCGAGCCGCCGCGCGCGATCACATCGATGATCTGCCCGCGCTCCGCGACGGTGTAGGCGTCTTGGTGAAACGCGACGAGTCGCGCATCGAGCGGCTCGTCCGTGAGTCGGACGAGCGCGGTCGAGACGCCGTCGAGCGACGTGCCCGACATCACCCCGACGGCGAGCGTGGTCGTCACGCGACGGGCGGCGGGTCGCCGACCGCTCGCCGCACGAACCCGCCCGCCTCGGCGAGCAACCCCTCCGCCTCGGCCTTCCCCACCCCGCTCTTCGCCATCACGATCGCCAGCTTCACGCTGCCGCCCGCGGCCTCGATCGCGCGGCGCGCCGCGCCCCGGTCCACCGCGCAGCACTCCATCACGATGCGCTCCCCGCGGTCACGCAGCTTCTCGCTCACTGCCGCCAGATCCACCATCAGATTGCCGTAGGCGCGCCCCAGGCGTATCATGGCACCGGTCGAGAGGGTGTTGAGGACGAGCTTCGTGGCGGTACCCGCCTTCAGCCGCGTCGATCCCGTGAGCGCTTCGGGCCCGACCTTCGGAAGGATGAGCACGTCGCACGTGTCGGCCAGCACCCGGGGGGGATCGGAGCAGGCGAGGAGCCCGGTCGTTGCGCCGATGGTCTGCGCGCGTGCCAGCGCGGCGCGCACGAACGGCGTCGTCCCGCTCGCCGCAATGCCCAGCACGAAGTCGACGGGCGCGACGCGCGCCTGGTCCACCGCCGCCATGCCCGCATTGACATCGTCCTCCGCGCCTTCACTGCTCTTGACCAGCGCCTGATACCCGCCCGCGATGACGCCCACGACCATCTCCGGCGGCGTGCCGAACGTGGGCGGACATTCGCTCGCATCCAGCACGCCGAGCCGTCCGGACGTCCCGGCGCCTACGTAGATGAGCCGCCCGCCCCGGCGGAACGAGTCCACCACGAGATCGATGGCGCGTGCCAGGTCGCCCCGCACCGCGCGCACCGCAGGTGCCACGGTCGCGTCCTCCGCGTTCATGAGGTCGACAATTTCGAGCGTCGACGCGACGTCGATGCGCTGGGTGCGGGGGTTGCGCTGCTCGGTGAGCCGCGGGTCGCGGTAGTCGGGAACGGTCATGAGGGGTGTCGGATGGCCCCCAAGTTAGACGTTGACCCGAACTCGGGTCAACGTGCACAATTCGGCATGCGCAGATCGCTCGGTCTCGGCCTGGTAGTGCTGACGGCGTGCGGCGGCATCAAGGCGCCGGAGACGATCCCCCTCCCCCCGATCGTCCCCCCAGCCATCCCAGCCATCGCGCTCCCCGCGGTTGACTCGTCCGCTAGGCCAGCCACGGGAGGGGAGTCGGTCCGTGGCGCGCTCATCGCGGCCGACTGGCCCCTGGCTCAGCGCGTCAAAGCCGTCGTTGGTGAGCATGCCATGGTGGTGACGTCGCATCCGCTCGCGAGCGACGTGGGGGTCGACGTGCTGCGTCGCGGCGGCAACGCCGTCGACGCGGCGGTGGCCGTAGCGTTCGCCCTCGCGGTGGTCCACCCCGTCGCGGGGAACATCGGGGGCGGGGGATTCATGGTGATCCGGCAGCACGACGGAACGGTCCACGCGCTCGACTTCCGCGAGGCCGCGCCGTCCGGCGCCGCGCACGATATGTACGTCGATTCGGTGGGCACCGTCATGCAATCGTCCCTGACCGGTCACCTCTCGGCCGGCGTGCCCGGGAGTGTCGCGGGACTGTACGAGGCACATCGCAGGCTCGGTCGGCTGCCGTGGCGGGAGCTCCTGGGGCCCGCCATCCGCCTGGCGCGCGACGGGCACGTCGTGGACGGCGCCCGCAGCCGCCAGATCGGGCGCGAGGCAGAGCGGCTCGGTCGGTTCCCCGCATCGCGGGCGCAGTTCCTCGTCGACGGCGCGGCCCCCGCGCCCGGCAGCCGGCTGGTGCAGCCCGACCTGGCGCGCACGCTCGCGCTCGTCGCCGACAGCGGGCCGACGGTGTTCTATCAGGGCGGAATCGCCGACTTGATCGTCCAGGAGATGACTCGGGGCGGCGGGTTGATCACGCGACAGGACCTCGCCCGGTATCGCGCGAAGTGGCGCGACCCGATCGAGATCTTCTACCGCGGCTACACGATCTACACCATGCCGCCGCCGTCGGGCGGCGGAGTCACGCTCGCGGAGATCCTCAACGTGATGGAGGGATACGCCCCGCTGCCGCCGTTTGGGAGCCCACGGCTGATGCACCTCCAGACGGAGGCGTCGCGGCGGGCCTACGTGGATCGCAACGCGTTCCTCGGTGATCCGGACTTCGTGAGCATGCCGCTCGGTCGCCTGCTGGCCAAGTGGTACGCGGGCACGCTTCGGGCGGGCATCGATCCCCAGCACGCGACTCCATCGGCACCGGTGGCCGGCACGCGTTCCGAGGGAACGGAGACCACGCACTTCTCGATCGTGGACCCGGACGGGAACGCGGTATCGTGCACGACCACGCTCAACAACGATTTCGGCAGCGCCGTCGCGGTGACGGGGGCGGGATTCCTCCTGAACGACGAGATGGACGACTTCAGCACCGCCCCGGGGAAACCGAATCTGTTCGGGCTGGTGCAGGGTGAGGCGAACGCGATCGCGCCCGGAAAACGGATGCTCTCGGCCATGACACCGTCGATCGTCCTCGATGCGGCCGGTCGCCTGTTCCTGGTGCTGGGAAGCCCCGGCGGCTCACGCATTCCCACCGCCGTGTATCAGGTGCTCAGCGATATGATCGACCAAGGCATGGAGCTCGCGAGCGCCGTGGCGGCGCCGCGGCTCCATCACCAGGCGTTGCCCGATGTGCTCTACCTCGAGAGCGACGGCTTCGTGCAATCGTCGATCGACTCGCTCGAGGCCATGGGGCATAAGGTGAGCGTGTGGAGCTACAAGACCGAGGTGAACGCCATCGCGCGCACCGCCGCCGGCTGGGTCGGCGTAGCGGATCCCAGGCGCGGCGGCGGGGCGGCGGGGTACTGACGACGGCTGGAGAAAACGAACCCCCACTGCGTGAATTTGATCGCCGTGGCACGCCGAGCGTAGATTAGCGTATTGCCGTACCGACAGAGGAGCGGGAATGCCGGTCACGGCGACGTTGTCCCGGAAGTTCTATGAGAAGTTTGGGGATGACCTGACCAACGAGCTCGTGAACTGGTTGAACCAAGTGGACGCGACGTATCGCTACGACCTCCGCGACCTGAACGAGGTCAACTTCGCGCGCTTTGATGCGAAGCTCGAGCAGCGGGCGACGCAGCTCGACGCCAAGATCGAGCAACGCACGTCGCAGCTCGACGCGAAGCTCGAGCAGCGAATTGCCGAAGTCAAAGCGGCCATGGCGGCTCTCGAGAGTCGCCTCGAGGCCCGGATGTCCGCGTTTGAGGCCCGGATCATTCGGTGGATGTTCCTGTTCTGGGTCGGGCAAGCCGTCACGACGGTCGGGCTCGTATTCGGAGTCGTCCGGTTGGTCGGACGTTAAGCCCCAATTCTGACGCTTCGCCGCCTAGGTCCGCTTCACCGTCAGCGGCTTATTCAGCGTGAGGCTGATGGCCGCTCCCTTGGGAATCACGATATCGATGTCGCGTGACGCGCGGGCGGCGGCCGCGCCCGCGGCGGCCCCGGCGGCTCCCCCGATCACGGCACCCTTGGTGTTCTTTCCCAGGAGCTTCCCGACCAGGGCACCGGCCACCGCGCCTCCGGCGACCTTGGCCGCGTCGGCCTTGGTCACCCCACGGCCCTTCATGATCGTGTCCATCGCCGTCACGGAGGCGTCGATCGCGTAGCTGGCGCCGCGCACCGTCACGCTCGTGACCGCCAGCTCCAGCGTGCCCGCGGAGCTCGGGTTCGGCGCGGGTTCCGCTGTGGTGATCGTGCCCGACACCGCGGCGCCAGCGGGGATCACGACGCGCCCGGCGGGATCCTTCACATCGTTGCTCACCGTGGCCGTGAACGCGTCACCCGGCTTCGCCGACCGGGTGGTGATCGTATCGCCGGCCGCGAGCGAGATGTGCGTCCCGGCCGTCAACATCAGCGGAGCCGGTGGGGCGGGTTTCGGCGCGGGCTGCTTCACGGGCGCCTTCGCTTCGGGCGCGGCTTTGGCCGGCGCGGTCGCCGGCGCCGGCACGTCCTTCATGGCCGCCGTGGACTCCGTTGGCGCCAGCGTCAAGTTGCGCGCCGTCGAGTCCGCCGATTGGCTCGTCTGCTCGCCCCGCGCGCACGCGGCAAGAGCCATCGCGGCCAGCGTGGCGGCGAGACCGAACCCGCGTTTCCGTAGCCTGATCATGCATGCCCTCTCTCGAAGGATTGTCACCGTGTGCATTGTCGCTGGCACCTAATATAGGACGGTCCCCGTCGGAGTTCCCAGACTGAACCCTGGGCTCGGCACGGCGTCGTGCTAAAGCACACGCGCGGTGTCCTTTAGGTCACCAGGCCTAGAGCTTGCTCTTCAGGAACTCTGGCGTCAGCCCCTGCAGCCAGCTCGCGATCAGGGTGAAGCGATCGGTGACGAGCAGCAGCCCCAGCAGGATCAGGAGGATCCCAGCGATCCGCTCCACCCACACGAGGTAGGGGCGGAACCGCTGGAACCAGACCAGGAACCGATCCAGGACCACGGCCGCGAGCAGGAACGGGACCGCCAAGCCAAGCGCGTACGCGGTGAGGAGTGCGGCGCCGTGCCCGACGCTCGTCTGCGCCGCGGCCATCGTGAGGATCGCGCCCAGGATGGGGCCGATGCAGGGTGTCCAGGCGGCACCGAACGTGATGCCGACGAACGCGGATCCGAGGTATCCGAGCGGCTTGTCGGCGAGCTGGAGCCGACGCTCCCGCGTGAGAAACGCGGGCTGGATGACCCGCAGGAGGTACAGCCCGAAGAGGATGATGACGACCCCGCCGATGCGGCCGATCCAGACTTGCCAATGCAGGAGCAGCACACCGAGGACAGACGCGCTCGCCCCCAGGGCGATGAAGACGCCCGAGAAGCCGGCGACGAAGGCGAGCGCGTGCAGCAACGCCGTTCCACGCCGGACCGCCAGCTCGTCCGCGGAAAGCCCCGTGAGAAACCCCACGTAGCTCGGGATCAGCGGGAGCGTGCAGGGAGAGAGAAAGCTCAACAGGCCCGCGAGAAATGCGAGGGTAAAGGAGGGCGTCACCCGCAGAAGCAGACCGCCGACACGACGGTCGTCCAGCGCCCGTCGTCTCCGCACTCGGCGGTCGAGGTGATATTCATCGTGCGGACGATTTCTCCCGACAGGAGCCACTGCTCCCGCCGCTCGTCCCACGCTTTGTCCGAATCGAATGGGACACCCAGCACGGTGGCGAGCATCGACGCCGCGAGGTCCTCGGCGTACTCTCCCGACGTGACTTCGTTCTGTCCGTAGCTGTGGTGCTCGGAGATGTAGCCGTGGTGGGACGTGTCCGCCGGCATCGCGACGCCGATCGACGCGGCGACGAGGCGGCTCGGCTCGTTGGTGGACGACTCGGCGATGACCGCGAAGACGACCTGGCCCGGCTTCATCAGGGACATGCCCTCCTCGCGGTCCACCAGCTCGCAATGGGGCGGGAAGATCGAGCTCACCCGCACGAGGTTGAAGTTGGCGAGATGTGCATCGCGCAGCGCCATCTCGAAGCTGGTGAGTTTCTCCTTGTGCCGACCGACGCCCTTGGTCAGGAAGGCCTTGGTGGGCACGAACATTCGCGATTCGATCAACCCGTCACCTCGTGCGCGCTAAGGGGTTCGCCTGCTGACAGCTCCGGCACAATCCGTAGATCTCCAACCGATGGTGGTGGGGCCGGAACTCCACCTCCTCCGCGAGCAACGCGATCATCCGCTCCAGCCGGTCGTTCGAGAACTCGGTCACCCGCCCGCACGAAGAGCAGATACAGTGTTCGTGCGCCTGACCCGCGGCGAGGGGCTCGTAGCGCTTGAATCCCTCGCCGAACTCGTGCTCCTTGGCGAGCCCGGCGCGGACCAGCAGGTCGAGCGTGCGATAGATCGTCGCCGTGCCGACCGCCACCCCGCGCTTCGCGACGCGCCGGCTGACCTCCTCGGCCGACAGGTGCTCCCCGGCGACAAAGACCGCATCCGCGACCGCCAGACGCTGGTGCGTCGCCGGCAGGTTGTGCTCGGCGAGGTAGCGGCGGAACTCGTCGAGGAGCTTGGTGGCGTCAACCTTCATACCATACCGCCGGTCCCACCGCCACCGGCGGCTCGGGGTCTCCGGTCCGCTCGGCGGCCGCTTGCATCACGCGGGCGATGATCTCCGCGGGCGAGAGG
>DATHGL010000309.1:0-2607 GCA_035317625.1 Gemmatimonadales bacterium
AGCGTGTAGCTCGCCCCGGCTGGTCGAGGTGGAGATCACCAAAGCTCGCGACGCCGTTGAGGAGGCGCGCTACCAGCGTCCCCGACAGCGTAGCGCTGGGCGATGCGCTGGAACCGAGCGCGATGGTGACGGCGCCTCCGGCAACGATGTCCCCTGAGACATCCTTCACGGTCACCTGGATCGCTGGCGAAATGATCGCGTTGGCCAAGACCCCTTCGGGCGGCTGGGTCGTGAATGCCACGTCGGCCGGTGCGCGGCTATGGGTCGTATCGCCTTGCTGGGGCTGTGGCGCCGTCGCCTCATTTCGTTGACAGGCCTGCTGGATTGTGACGGACAGAAGGAGTAGAGAAACCGACCGGGCGCGACACATGGGGCGAGTCTCGAAGGTGCGGGTCGACCGTGGCGGCGTCGCAAGACCGATGCCCTTCGAAACGCGTCGCAATCGAGCGGCCTGGCAGCAGCGCGTTCGGTGTTTTACGTGGCGACACCACCCGCGATGTGGCGCGGGCGCCGCTGCAGCGTGCGACGTCTTACGGTCCGGTCAGCTCCACCTACGGCGCCCCAGGGTGGAAGTGACTCCACGCCGAGACCACTGTACTTCGACACCTGGCTTTCCTTCCGCGGGGACGAGCGGTTGCCCGGGCGACGGTTCATGCAATGCGTCGCTCAGATCAGAGCGACTAATCTCCCCCTGGGCGGAATCCCCGCCTCGAGCTCCATGATCCCCACCGACGGCTTGAGGTGGAACCGCGCTGCTCCGGCCCCGCCGGGGTTCATCACCGTCACCGTCCTGTCCACCAGCTCGAGCAGCGGCTTGTGTGTGTGTCCGTACACGATGATCTCGGCGCGTGGGAAGGCTTCATGCAGTTTGGCAGGGGTGGGGTGGCCGAACTGATCGCCGTGCGTCACCACGATGTCAAAGCCGTCGAGCTCGAGGATCGCGACCCGTGGGAGCCGGGAGCGGACGTCCGGAGGATCGGCGTTGCCGTACACCGCCGTGACCGGTGCGATCGCCTCGAGCTCGATCAGGATCTCAGGCGTCCCGACGTCGCCGGCGTGGAGAATGTGGTCGACCTGCGTGAACACCTCGAACACTTCAGACCGCAACAGGCCGTGAGTGTCCGAAATCACACCCAGTCTCACGGCGCCCCCTTACAACGTACCGTCGTAGCGTCGTACCACTATTTCCCTTCCCAGCGCTTCACCAGATTGATGTCGAGCCCGAGGTGATCGAGCACGCGCTGCACCACGAAGTCCACCAGGTCGCGCACCTGCTGCGGCTTATGATAGAACCCCGGCGCGGCCGGCAGCACGATCGCCCCCGCTTCGGTCGCGAGCGTCAAGTTGCGCAGGTGCACGAGCGAGAGCGGGGTCTCGCGGGGGACGAGGATGAGCGTGCGGCGCTCCTTGAGGACGACGTCCGCTGCGCGTTCGATCAGCGAGCGGCTCGTGCCATGCGCGATCGCCGCCACGGTCCCCATCGAGCAGGGGCAGATCACCATGCCGGCGGTCTTGGCCGACCCGGACGCGGGCTCGGCACCGCGATCCTTGTCGTCGAACACCCGCACACTCGCCCAGTCGCCGCCGGTCGCCTTCTTGAGCTCGCGATCGTCCTTGATGTCGCATTCTTCGGTGAGGAGTCGCCAGCCATGGCTCGAGACCAAGAGCCAGGTGGGCACGTTGTGTACCGCGAGCATCTCCAGCACTCGCACGCCGTACGGAGCGCCGGAGGCACCGGTGATGGCGAGAATGACGGGGAGCTTGCTCATCAGCGCCCGCGGCGGTTCGGGGTGGGAGAGCGCTTCGGATGGGCGGGCGGGCGGGGGGGCGGTGGAGAACGCGGAACGCGGAACGCGGAAGGCGGAGCAGGCACGACCGGCGCTGGCCCGCCTGTTCCGCGTTCCGACTTCCGCGTTCCGCGTTTCACAGGATCCGATCCACGAGGGCACCAAGGAATACGACGATGCTGACGATCCCGTTCGCCGTAAAGAACGCCGCATTGAGTCGCGACAGGTCTCCCGGCTGCACGAGCCGGTGCTCCCACGCGATCAGCGCCGCCCCGACGGCGACGCCGACGTAGTATGCGACGCCCAACCCCGCGCCGATCCCGAACAGGACGAGCGCGACGAGCGCCAGCCCGTGCAACAGCTTGGCCGCGAGGATGGCGCGCGCCTGCCCGAGCCGCACCACCAGCGACTCGAGCCGCTCCGAGCGGTCGAAGGCCTCGTCTGGCAGTGCGTAGAATACGTCGAACCCGCCCACCCAGAACGTCACGGCGAGCGCACCCACCGGGAGCAGCCACCACGGCTCGCTCCACCGCCCGGTGACCGCGAGATACCCCGCCGGCGTCGCGATCCCGTCGGCGAGCCCGAGCCAGAGGTGGGACCAGTGGGTGAACCGCTTGGCGTAGCTATAGGCCGAGATGAACAGCAGGGCCAGCGGAGCCAGGTCAAAGCACAGCGGGTTCAGCGCCCACGCGGTCGCCAGAAACAGCGCCACCGCGAGGGCGACGGCTGCCCACGCCTGCCGCAGCGTGAGCCGTCCCGACGGCAGCTCGCGCGCCCGGGTGCGCGGGTTGCGCGCGTCCAGCTCGCGGTCCGCGATCCG
>DATHGL010000310.1:0-7875 GCA_035317625.1 Gemmatimonadales bacterium
GCTACGGCTTCGAAGGGAACAGCGGCCATTCCATGTTCCCGGCGCACGTCTTCGATACGCCAGGCTTCGGCGGCCAGTTCAAGAAGACCGTGCGGGATCACGCCGCGGCGTTCATCAGCATGGGTGCCTTCGGCGAGGTCCTGGCCCGCTACGAGAGCTACGTCGACTTGGATCCCGATACGAAAGACAGCTGGGGGATCCCGGTGCTGCGCTTCCACTATCAGTTCTCGGACAACGAGCGCAAGATGGCCGAGGACATGGTGGCGACCGGTCGCGAAATGCTCGAGGCGGCGGGGATCGAGGTGGTGGGAACGGACGACAAGGTCCTCACCGAAGGGTGGTCCATCCACGAGTTGGGGACCGCACGCATGGGGACCGATCCCAAGACTTCGGTGCTGAACCAGTTTCAGCAATCACACGACGTGCGGAATCTGTTCGTGGTGGACGGCTCGAGCCATGTGAGCGCGTCGTGCCAGAATCCCACGTGGACCATCATGGCGCTGGCGTGGCGATCGTGTGACCATCTGGCGGACGAATTCAGGAAGGGGAACCTATGACCGACCCGGCAGACCGCGCCGACTCGCTGTCGCGCCGCGAGATGATCGAAGTGACCGCGGCGGCGCTGGCGGCTCCGCTGCTCAAGGTCGGCGCCGTGACGGCGCCCCCCGCGGCTGGTCCCGCCGTCCGCTTCTTGACCGCGCCGGAGTACGCACTGCTGGACGAGCTCACGGAGCTCATCATCCCCACCGACGGCCATTCCCCCGGGGCCCGGGCCGCCCTCGTGGCGAGCTACATCGACGGCCGGCTGGCGGAATCGCTCGAGGCCGACTGGCAGGCGCTGTGGCGGTCCGGCCTCGACGCCGTGAACGGCCTGTCCCGGGAGCGCCACGGGAAGCCGTTTCTCGAAGCAACGCCCGACCAGCGGTTAGACGTCCTCACGCGGATGGCCGCCGGCGAAGCGGACCCCAAGACGCCTCCGGAACGGTTCTTCACCGAGCTGAAGCGGTGGACCGCGCGCGCATACTACACGTCCAAGATCGGGATCCACGTGGATCAGGAGTACAAGGGCAACGTGTACCAGCGGGGGGAATACGCCGGGTTCGACGCGGTTCCGAAGCCTTGACAAGTCAACGTCGCGGTGAATGATACGATGGGGAGAAGCCAACGGTTCCACCCGCACCCCTGAAGGGGGCCGACGTATGCCACTAGTGCGTCATCTCGTTCTCGCCTTGGTCGGTGGCCTGTTATGGACGGTGCCACTTCGTGCGCAGGACTCTACCGGCACGGTCGCCGGGAAGGTCGTGGACGCCACGAGCCAACTGCCGCTCGGCAACGTCGAAGTGGCGGTCGCCGGGACTCCGCACCGCGAGCTCAGCCGCGCCGACGGCAGCTTTACGCTGAATGGCGTTCCCGCGGGGGCCCAGCGCCTGCGGGCGACGCGCATCGGGTACGGCTCGCAGATCCAGGAAATCAGCGTCACCGCGGGCGGAACCACCACGGCGCAGATCGTCCTCGCGCCGGCGGCCGCGATCCTCGAGCCGGTCGTCGTGACCGGGTACGGCACCCAGCGACGCGAGGCCATCACCGGCTCGGTCTCGACGGTCAGCGCCGCCGCGGCGAACGTCGGCGTGGTCACCAACGTGGACCAGATGATCCAGGCCCGGGCGGCCGGTGTCGAGGTCACGCGAAATAATGGCGAGCCGGGCGCCGGCACGCAGATCCTGATCCGCGGTGGCAGCTCGATCAGCAACAGCAATGAACCGTTGTACGTGATCGACGGAGTGCCGATCTATAACCAGCCCACTGAGCCGCCGGGCTACGCGGGCGGCGGCGGCACGGCACCGCTGCCGCGCAACCCGTTGAACCTGCTCAATCCCTCGGACATCGCGTCCATCACGATCCTGAAGGATGCGTCGGCCACCGCGATCTACGGCAGCCGCGCCGCGAACGGGGTGATCCTGGTGGAGACCAAGAAGGGCGCGGCGGCGGGGGGACCGAGCATCGCGTACGACACCTACGTGGCCGCGGCGTCCCCGGCCGGCTATTTGAACTTGGCGACCGCGGATCAATACCGACAGTTCGTAGCGCAGCAGACGCCGATTTTTATCGCGGATACGATCGCCTGCCCGCACACGGCCCCGGGCGGCCTCATAGACCCCAACTGCTTCAATTCGGCCCGGGGGCTCGATCCGAAAATTCAAGCCCAGCTGGGCACCGCGAATACCGACTGGTACCGCGCCGTGACGCGCACCGCCGTCACGCACAATCAAGACCTGTCGTTCTCCGGGGGGAGCGAAGACACGCGCTATCGCGCTTCGCTCAATTACATGAACCAGCAGGGGGTGTCGCTCGCGAACGGCCTCGAGCGGATTCAGGGGCGCTTGAGCGCGACGCACAAAGCCCTGGATAACCGGATGCGCCTGGGCGTGAACGTGACGACGTCGCGCGTGAACGACCGGTATATCCTGTTCGAGAACCGGGCGGGCTTCGAGGGCGGCGTGTTCCAGAACGCCGCCAACTTAGATCCGACGCAGCCGGTCATGGCGAACGATTCGACCTATTACGAGCCGGGTGGCAACTCGTTGCGGAACCCGGTGGCGTTGGCGAACCAGATTACCGACCACGGGCAGACCACCCGCACCCTGGCCAACGGGACGGCCGAAATCGACCTCGTGCCGGGTTTGACGGGTCAGGTGACGGTCGGGTTGGACTATTCCGCCGGCGGACGCCAGATCTACTTCCCCATCGCGAATCCGCTCGGCAGGACGTTGGGGAACGGGCTCGCGCGGGTGTACAGTCAGGACAACAATACGAAGACGGTGCAGACGCTGCTGACGTACCGGAAGCAGGTGGGCGAGGCCCACAGCCTCGACGTGGTGGGCGGGTACGAGTACAGCAAGTTCACCAAGACCGTGGCCATGGGCCAGGGCATCGGGTTCGTCACCGACGCTCTGCTGTACAACAGCCTGAACGCCGCCGCAACCTTGCAGGATTCCTCGGACGGGAACGAGGGTCGGCTCGTCTCCTTCCTCTCCAGGGCCAACTACGGCTACAAGGATAAGTTCTTCGTCACGGGCGTGCTGCGTTACGACGGATCGTCCAAGTTCGCCGAGGGGCACAAGTGGGCGCTGTTCCCTGGGCTGTCGGCGTCGTGGCATCTGACCCAAGAGGGGTTCCTGCGCGGCGGGCCGTTCTCGGACCTGCGCCTGCGGGTCGGCTGGGGGCGTCAAGGCAATCCGGGCATCAAGCCCTATCAGTCGTTGCGCACCCTGGTGGGCGGCACCGGCGCAGCGTATCCATTTAGCGACGTGCTGCAGGCGGGCGTCATCCCGAACAGCGTCGGCAACCCGAACCTCAAGTGGGAGCAAACAACGCAGTACAACGGCGCCATCGACTTCGGCCTGATGGACAACCGGCTCGCGGGGAGCGTCGAGTATTACGTCAAGAACACTTCCGACCTGCTGCTCGACGTGCCCGTGCCGCAGCCGCAGCCCTCGTCCACCCGGCTCGAGAACGTCGGGAAGTTGCGCAACCGCGGCGTGGAGGCCACGCTCGATGCCCTGCTCGTGGCGCGGCCCGGTCTCACCTGGCGGTCGGGGATCGTGTTCGCGCTCGAGCGCAACAAGGTGCTCGATCTTGGCCCCCACCAGTTTCTCCGGTCGGGGATCGTCAGCGGGCAGGGCCAGTCTGACCAGTGGGCTCAGCGGATCATGCCCGGGTCTCCGCTCGGCACGTTCTACGGACCCGTCTTCGTGGGTGTCGACGCGACGACCGGGTTCCAGGTGTTCGCCTGCACGGCGGCCACGGCGGGGTGCGTCAACGGTCTCACGACGAACCGGGGAGGGCCGGACGCCGCCGATTACCAGATCATCGGCAACGCCAACCCGGACTTCACCGTCGGGTTCCACAACCAGGTGAACTGGGGCAAGTTCGACATCAGCTTCCTGCTGCGGGCGTCGGTGGGCCAGGACGTGTTCAACAACACCGCCCTCGTCTGGTCCACGAAGAGCAACGCCCTGCAGGTCAAGAACTTCCTGGCGCCCGCCCTGACCGACGGCACCGATCTGCACGAGCCGGCCATCTTTTCGTCCCGCTGGGTCGAGAGTGCGTCGTTCCTCCGGCTCCAGAATATCACGGTGGAGTACGCGCTCGACTTGCCGGTGCTGACGCGCTCAGCCCGGAGCGCGCGGCTGTACGTCTCGGCCGACAACCTGTTCGTGATCACGGGCTATTCGGGGCTCGACCCGGAGGTGTCGAGCTTGAACGCGTCCGACCCGACCGACGTGGGGCTGGCGGCGCGCGGCATCGACTATCTTTCCTATCCCCGGCCCCGGACCATCACGGGGGGCCTCCGTGTCGCGTTCTAAGGAGCTCTGATCATGAAGCGACTTTTCGTGTCGACGTCGATCGGCGCCCTGGGGCTCTTCACGCTCCTGCTCGTGCCGCTGCAGGGATGCACGGACCTGAGCGAGACGCCCATCAGTTCCATCACCCCGAGCAACTTCTTCCACACCGAAGGGGAAGTGCTCGCCGCGCTCGCCGGCGTGTACGCGGGGCTGCGGAACACCGCGAGCGAGGGCGAATACTGGGGTGTCAGCGAGGTCACCACCGACGAGATGGTCGTGCCCACCCGCGGCTCGGACTGGTACGACAACGGGACCTGGCTCGAGACTCATCGTCAGACGTGGTCGGCCAACAGCCCGGCCACGCTCAGCTTCGTGAACAACGTCTGGAACACCGCTTATGCCGGGATTGCGCGGTCCAACGTGCTGCTCGAGGCGCTCCAGAGCACGACGGTGCCGAATCAAGCCGCGATTGAGGGCGAGGCGAGGTTCCTGCGCGCCTTCTACTACTATCTGCTGCTGGACACGTTCGGCGGAGTGCCCATCGCCACGACGACGGAGCTCAAGGCGCGGGCGCGCGCGACGCGCGACTCGACGTTCCGGTTCATCGAGTCGGAGCTGCTGGCGATCCGCCCGAACCTGCCGAAGCAGTGGGGGGACACGACGTTGCTGGGGACGAAGGTCGGCCGCGTCACAAAGGGCGCCGTCAACGCGCTCCTGGCCAACATGTACGTGAACGCCCGGGTCTACAAGAACGAGGCTGCCGGAGCGGGCATCAATGCGACGGGCTACAACACGTGCCAGGGGGTGACGGTCAGCGGGCCCAAGGATGCCTGTCAGGCCGCGATCGACGTCGCCGACAGCATCATCAACTCAGGGGTGTACCAGCTGGCCCCCGTGTTCACGGATAACTTCAACGCCGACAATGCCACCTCGCCCGAGAACATCTTCGTGATCAAGTTCGCGGACGCGGATGGCCTTGGGTTCAACATGGTGATGCGGACACTGCACTACAACCAGTTCAGCCCCTCGCCTTGGAACGGCTTTGCCACCCTGGCGCAGACGTACAACGCGTTCGATTCACTCGACCAGCGTCGGAAGATGTTCCTCGTGGGACCGCAAGTGAACGTCGAGAACGGCAAGCCCACGACGGACCGGAAGGGCAATCCGCTGGTGTTCACGACGAGCATCGGCAACGTGACGTCGGCGACCGAAGGCGAGGGCGCGCGCATCTACAAGTGGCCCGCCGACCCGAAGCACGTGCAGCAGAACAACGGCAACGACTTCGCCTGGTTCCGGTTGGCCGAGATCTATATGATCAAAGCCGAAGCGTAGCTCGCCGGGGGGACGGGCAGCTCGACTCCCCTGGCGCTGTTGCGGTTGGTACGGGCTCGCGCGTTCCCCGGCGGGGACACGCTCAGCGCCGTCACCACCGACGTGATTCTGCGCGAGCGCCTGTTCGAGCTCAACAGTGAGGGGAAGCGGCGCCAGGATCTGATCCGGCACGGCAAGTTCACCGCCTGCTGGCAATTCAAGGAAGGTTTTTGCCCCGGCGCCGACAAACTCGTCCTGATGCCGATTCCGCAGACGCAGATCGACGCCAATGCGCTGATCACGCAGAACCCCGGGTACTGATTGGCGGGGGCTGTCAGCGAGCGTAGCGGAAAGGTGGGGGCGCAGCATGCTGCGCCCCTACATTGTTTTGTGACTATGCTGTGCCTGCTCTCCGGCTGCTCCGCCGCTGCCGACCCCACGCTGCCTGCCGCCGCCGGTCGGCTGTTCACCCTGCTCCCCTCCGGCTACACCGGCGTCCCCTTCGAGAATCGCCTCACCGACACCCGCGAGCTGAACGTCTTCACGTATCGCAACTACTACAACGGCGGCGGCGTCGCCCTCGGCGACCTGACGGGGGATGGGCTGCCGGAAATCGTGCTGACGTCGAACCTCGGGGGCACCAGGTTGTACTTGAACGCGGGAAAGTTCCGCTTCCGGGACTTCACCGCGGAGGCCGGCCTGCACAGCAGGGGATGGACCACCGGCGTCACCCTCGCCGACGTGAACGGCGATGGGCGGCTCGACATTTATGTCTGCCACGCGGGGCTTGGCGATAGCCGGCTCCGGGCCAATGAGCTCTACATCAATCAGGGACCGAACGCGGACGGTGTCCCGACCTTCGTCGAGCAGGCGGCCGCGTACGGCGTGGCGGACTCGGGCTACTCGACACAGGCGGTGTTCTTCGACTACGATCGCGACGGCGACTTGGATCTGTTCGTCATCAACAACTCACCGCGGCCCGTGGCGAGTCTTCCGCTCAAGAACACCCGCACCGTCCGCGACCCGCTCGGCGGGGCCAAGCTCTATCGCAACGATGGCGGACACTACGTGGACGTGAGCGAGCAGGCCGGCATCTACGGGAGCGAGATCGGTCTCGGGCTCGGGGTCGGCGTGAGCGACGTGAACCGCGACGGCTGGCTCGACATCTACGTCGCAAACGACTTCTTCGAGCGCGACTATCTCTACGTCAACCAGGGCGACGGCACGTTCGCCGATCGGCTCGAGCAAGAGATGCCGTACGTCAGTCTCTCGTCGATGGGCCTCGACATCGCGGACATCAACAACGACGGGTGGCCGGACATCTACGTGGCGGACATGCTGCCGGAGGACGAGCATCGTCTCAAGACGACCACCTCGTTCGAAAGCTGGGACCGTCTCCAGATGGAGCTGCGCAACGGTTTCCACTATCAGTTCACGCGCAACATGCTCCATCTCAACAACGGCAACGGCACGTTCTCGGACATCGGCCAGATGGCCGGCGTGGCCCGGACGGATTGGAGCTGGACCCCGCTGATCGCGGATCTCGATTTGGACGGCTTCAAGGACATCTACGTCACCAATGGCCTCGCCAAGGACGTTACGTCCCAGGACTACCTCGCGTTTCTCGCGAACCGGGAGACCATGGTGCAGGCGACGAGCGGTGGGCGCGCGGACTTCCAGCGGCTGGTCGATGCGATGAGCTCGACCAAGCTCCCGAACTACGCCTTCTATAACCGGGGCGACCTGACGTTGTCGAACGAGAGCGCGGCCTGGGGCCTGGACACGCCGAGCTTCTCGAGCGGCGCGGCGTACGGGGACCTGGACGGCGACGGCGCGCTCGACCTGGTCGTGAACAACGTCAATCAGGAGGCGTTCGTCTACCGCAACAACGCCCGGACGCTCACGCCGAACCGCTTCCTGCAAGTGCAGCTCGAGGGAGCGGGCGCGAATCGATTCGGCGTCGGCGCCAACGTGACGCTGTGGAGCGGTGGGCGGGAGTTCTATCAGGAAGAGGAGCCAACACGTGGCTTTCAGTCCAGCGTCGACTACGTCCTGACGTTCGGTGTGGGACAGCGCGACACGCTCGATTCGTTGAAGGTCGAGTGGCCGGATCGGGAAGGGCGTGCGAGCGTCCTGAGACACGTTGCGGCAAATCAGCGTCTCAGCATCCGGCAGTCGGAGGCTGTGGTCCCCCGAGCCCCTAGCCCCCAGCCCCTAA
>DATHGL010000311.1:0-3273 GCA_035317625.1 Gemmatimonadales bacterium
GCGGACGTCCGCGTCGCCCTCCCCGTCGCCGCAAACCACCTCGGGTTCAGCCAGCAGCCGACCACGACCGACGCCGGCGCGACCATGGCACAGGTCAGCGTCACCATGCTGGACGGTCAGGGGAACACGCTCACGGGCTTCACCGGCAATGTCCATCTCGACATCGCCCCGAACGCGAATCCAGGGGGTGGCGCCCTGGGGGGTCGCCAGGACGCCAACGCAATCGGTGGCGTGGCCACGTTCTCCGAGTTGACCATCGTCAAGGCGGGGAGCGGGTACCGGCTCGAGGCAACCGTGGACGGCGTCGCAGCGGTCGTGAGCGGGTCCTTCGGCATCATCCCGGGTCCCGGCAATCACCCCAAGTACCTTGTGCAGCCAAGCAATACGACGCCAAACCGGGCGATCACCCCGCCGGTGCGGGTGGCCATCCTCGACAAGTATGACAACGTCGCTACCTCCTACGGCTACGTCGTCTACTGTTTGATGGGAAACGACGGCAGCCCGTTGAAGAACGCGACGCTGGATCCCAGCGGGAACGGGCGGGCCCCGAACGCCGGCATCGCGACGTTCGAGGACTTGAAGATCGACCAGCTGGGCGTGGGGTACACGCTGTCCTGCTCCGGCACTGGCGTCGACGACGGGATCAGCGCGCCGTTCAACGTCACCCCGTAATCGGCCCGGCCGGCGCGGTCGCGGTCGTGAGGTCCGCGCCGAGGCTCCTGAAGGCGGACACCTGCGGGATTTGGTGGTGCGCCGCATAACTTCGCCTACCCGGTTAGCGCCGTCCCGCCGTACTGTCCATGCATGCTCGCCCGCGTTCGTTCCGCCGCGGTCCTCGGGATCGACGCCTATCTCGTGGACGTCGAAACCGACATCGCCAACGGCCTCCCCACGTTTGTCACGGTCGGGTTACCGCAGGGCGCCGTGAAGGAAGGGCGCGAGCGCGTATACGCCGCACTCGCGAACACCGGCTACACCTTCCCGCTGAAGCGGATCACGGTGAACCTCGCCCCGGCCGACATCCGCAAGGACGGCTCGGCGTTCGACCTCCCGATCGCCGTGGGGCTCCTCGCGGCCACGGAGCAGATCTCGGCCGAGCGGCTGGGGCGAGTCGCGGTGCTCGGTGAGTTGGGGCTTGAAGGGGCGATCCGGCCGGTGCGCGGCGCGCTGCCCGTGGCGCTGGCCGCGCGCGACGCCGGGCTCGAGGCGCTGGTACTCCCGCGCGAGAACCTGCCCGAGGCGGGCGTCGTGTCGGGCGTGCGGGTGCTCGGGGCGGGGACCCTGGCCGAGCTGGCCGATTTTCTCGACGGCCGCGCAGAGCTGTCTCACGCGCAGGTCGATCTCGCGGGACTCCTCGCTGAGCGAGGGAAGGACGATGTCGACTTCGCGGACGTGAGGGGTCAGGCGCACGCGAAGCGCGCGCTCGAAATAGCCGCCGCGGGCGCGCACAACATCCTGATGATCGGGCCGCCGGGGAGCGGCAAGACGATGCTCGCGCGGCGGTTACCCACCATCCTCCCCAAGACGAGCCTCGACGAAGCACTCGAAACGACGAAGATCCATTCGGTGGCCGGGGTGTTGCCGCTCGGCGAGTCGCTCGTGGCGCGGCGGCCGTTCCGCGCGCCGCATCACACCATCTCGGACGCAGGATTGATCGGCGGCGGCTCGTATCCCCGGCCGGGCGAGGTGAGCCTGGCGCACGGCGGCGTGCTGTTCCTGGACGAGTTGCCCGAGTTCCGCAAGAACGTGCTCGAGGTGCTGCGCCAGCCGATGGAGGACGGTGTCGTCACCATCGCCCGCGCCGCCATGAGCCTCACCTATCCGGCCCGCTTCATGCTCGCCGCCGCGATGAACCCCTGTCCCTGCGGCTATTGCGGCGACCCGCAGCACACCTGTGTTTGCGGGCCGCTGGGGGTGGAGCGCTACCTCGCCCGCGTCTCCGGGCCGCTGCTCGACCGCATCGACATCCACCTCGAGGTGCCGGCCGTGAAGTACCGCGAGCTCGCCGACCAGAACGCGGCAGAGCCGAGCGAAGCCGTGCGCGAGCGGGTGGACCGGGCGCGGGCCGTGCAGCGCGATCGGTTTGCGAACCGCCCGGGTGTCTACGCCAACGCGCACATGGCGGCGCGCGACATCCGCAGCTTCTGCCGCGTCTCGGACGGCGCCGACGCGCTGCTCCGCACGGCGATCACCCGACTCGCGCTGTCGGCGCGGGCGTACCACCGAATCCTGAAAATCGCTCGCACGATCGCCGACCTCGAGGGCGCGGCGGACCTCCAGCCGCAGCACGTGAGCGAGGCGATTCAGTATCGGACCCTGGATCGCCGGGGGTTGGGGTGACCCTGGTGGTGCTCCTGGCACGATGTCTCGACCGTCTGCAGTATGCAGGGAATGCAGGAGAGTCGCGGCCTGTCCCGGCACACTCCTCCCGGCAGCACTCCTCAAGGAGCGAGCCATGAGAATCGGAGCGTATCACGCAGGTTATGTCGCGGTCAGCGTTGTCGTGCTGGCGGCAACCCCCGGCCGGGCGCTGGTCGCGCAGGGTGGTCGCACGGCCGCCCACTCGATAGGCTCGGCCGCGCCCCTGCCTCCCGCTGCGTCTCGTCTGGAGCCGGCCCGCGGCATTCTTCGCAGCCTGGTTGGCACGTGGCGCTTCGAAGTCTGGTTCGCCGGCAACTTCGACGGCGCGCCGGACGCGTCGGGAACGCGCGTCGTGACCACCCTGTTTGACGACTTGCGGCTGCAATGGACGGAAGCGCTCGATCGCTCCCCGATCCAGGGCCAAGGCATCATCGGGTTCGATCCCGGCAGCGGCCGGTTCTTCAGCACCGCGGTGTACAGCGCGGGGTCCGCACCGGAACTCATGACGGGCACGCTGGACAGCGCCGCGCCGCTCGTCACGTTCAGCCCGATCCCGGCCTCGTCCGACCCGAGCCCCGCCGAGCGGGCGATCCAGTCGTTCGCCCTGACCATGCTGGACCGGAATCATTTCGCCTCCGCCGCGCTGGATCACGGGTGGCGCTCGGTGTTTACGCGCCAACCCTAGGCCTCCGGCCTAGCTCGGCGGGATCGTCAGCTGGATGACGTCGCCGGGGTGCACGGTCATCGTCTCCGTGATCGGGTTCGAGCGGCCGCCGATCGGATGCACCTCGAACCGCAGCTCCGTGCCGTAGCCGATCATTTCGGGCCGCACCATGAGCGTGCGGGACGAGAGACCCGGCACCATGCCGAGCCGGAGGCGCTGGCCACCCCGGATGATGAAGATGTTCATGT
>DATHGL010000312.1:0-5185 GCA_035317625.1 Gemmatimonadales bacterium
CCACGCCGCTTCGAGCGCAGGGCCCAACCCACGACGTATGCGTAGAGCGCGTAGGCGAGCAGCCGGTGCGTCCAGTGAACGTGTTGCAGGTAGTTCCCTCCCGGAATGAGCTGCCCGTTGCAGAGCGGGAACCCGAGGCAGGCGCTCGCCGCGCCCACGTTCGCCGTCAGCGCGCCGAACAACACCGTCACGAAGCCGAGGGCGAGAGCGGCTAGCCCCGACCGTGACGGCGGGGTTCCCGGAATCCCCGGGCTTGCGCCCGGGGTCAGCTTTGCGGCAAGAATCAACGTGGCGAGCAGCAGCATCGCCGTGCCGAGGTGCAGGATCACGGTCCACGGCGGCAGCCGGAGCTTCACCGTCACCGCCCCAAGCGCCACCTGAAGGACGAGCAATGTGAGCGCGACGTACGCTGCCTTCCCAGGGCGGAGGAGGGTGGCTGTCGGGTCGTTGGACGTTTCCCGTTTCCCGTTTCCCGTTTCCCGCCGCAACCACCCTGCGTACGCCGCGAGCGCCGTCACGAGGACACTCACCGCCGCCGCAGCCAGCCGGTGCCCATACTCGATCAGCGTCCGGAGATCGAGCGGTGGGAGCAGCTTGCCGTTGCACAGCGGCCAGTGCTCCCCACACCCCAGGCCCGATCCTGTAATCCGGACGATGGCGCCGAGGACGATGAGGAGGTAGGTGGCGGTCGCCGCGGTCCAGGCGAGTCGCGTGAAGCGCCGCGTCATGGGTGCGGAATGTAATCGCGCGAGCTTCACGCGTACCGCAACAGATCCTTCGCGGGTTCGGCGTAAGGGACCTGCTTTTCGAGCCGGGCGTCCAGCGGCGCACTATATTCCCGCACGCATGTCCGGACCTCTAATCCCATCCAGATCCGCACCGCCGATGGACCGCTGGGGCGACCGGCTACCGCGTCGGCTGGGTTTCTGGAGCGCCGTCGCGGTGCTGATCGGCTCGACCATCGGCGGCGGCATCTTTCGAACGCCCGCCGTGATCGCCGAGCGCGTCCCCGCCGCGGGCCCGATGTTCGGCGTGTGGGTGTTGGGAGGCCTGCTGGCGCTGTGCGGCGCGCTGACCTACGCGGAGCTCGCCGCGCTGTTCCCCCGCTCGGGTGGTGTGTACGTCTACATCCGCGAAGGATTCGGCCGGCTGCCCGCGTTCCTCTTCGGGTGGACGGAGCTCGTCCTCATCCGCGCGTCGGCGCTTGGTGCGATCTCGACGCCGTTTGCCGAATACCTGCTGCGCTCGGTGGGCCGGGATCCCGCCTCGGCGCAGAACGCCGGGCTCGTGCATTACGTCGCGGCGGCCGCCATCGTGGTCACGGCCGCACTCAACTACTACGGGGTGCGCTGGAGCGCGCTCGTCTTGAACCTCACCACCGGCGCGAAGTACGGCGCGCTGCTGCTGCTCGTGCTGCTGGCGTTCCTGGTGGGACACGGCGACTTCGCCCACTTCACGGCCGCGGCGGGGCCGCTCACCCCGGGGCTGTTCGGCCTCGCGCTCGTGTCGGTGCTGTGGGCCTATGATGGCTGGGGCGACCTGTCGTTCGTGGGGGGCGAGGTGCGCGACCCGGAGCGAAACCTGCCGCGGGCGCTGGTCGTGGGGACCGCGGGGATCATCGCGATCTACCTGCTCGTCAACGCAGCGTACCTCTATCTCTTGCCCCTCGACCAGATGGCTCGATCGCCGCTGGTGGCGGCGGACGCCGCCCAGGCCGTCCTCGGCCGGATCGGGATCGGCGCGGTGTCGGTGGTCGTGATGCTCGCGACCTTCAGCACGCTGGTGGGGTCGATCCTCACGGCGCCCCGCATCTTTTTCGCGATGGCGGACGACGGCCTGTTTTTCCGCGCCGTCGCCACAGTACACCCGCGCTACCAGACCCCGTCCACGGCGATCGTGCTCACCGCGTGCCTTGGCGTCGGCTTCGTGTTGATCCGCACCTTCGAGCAGCTTGCCGACCAGTTCGTGGTGGCGATCTTCCCGTTCTACGCGCTCGCTGCGGCAGCCGTGTTCGTGCTGCGTCGCCGGCGGCCCGACCTGCCGCGGCCGGTGCGCGTGCTCGGCTACCCGGTCGTGCCCCTGCTGTTCGTCCTCGCCGCCTTCGTCATCCTCGGCAACTCGCTGTGGGCGCACCCGCGCGAGACGGGGTTCGCCTTCATCATCATCCTCCTGGGCGTACCGGTCTACCACTGGTGGACGCGCGTGCGGGGGACCGCTGTGACGCAAGCGTGACGCGTGCGTAGATTGACGCCCCCACCGACGGCAGGCATGTTTGACCCGCCCGAATACATCCCCTCAGCATCTCGGAGAGCCATCTGATGAAACGCTTTGTGCGGTCGTGTGGCGTGCTCGCCACGTTCGCGCTGCTGCTCCCCGCCCACGAGGGCATTGCGCAGGGAGTCACGTCGGCTGCGGTGGCGGGGCGGGTGACGGATGAGGCTGGTGCTGCCGTGCCGAGCGCCAATCTCACCCTGGTGAATGGGTCGACAGGTCAGCGCTATGCGGCGCGCACTCGGCAGGACGGTCAGTACTCGTTCGAGAACGTGGACGTGGGCGGCCCGTATACGCTGGCCGTCCGCGCCCTCGGCTTCGAGCCCAAGACCTCGACTCCGTTCAATCTCCAGCTGGGCCAGCGCTTGGCGCAGGATTTGAGCATCAAGCGCGGCGCGGTGGAGCTGGCAGGAGTCATCGTCGAGACCTCGTCAAATCCGCTGCTCTCGGCCGCCCGCACCGGCGCGCAAACGCTCATCTCGGATTCGGCGCTGCGTCGCCTGCCGACGTTGAACCGCGCGTTCAACGACTTCGTCAACACGTCACCACAGATTGTGAAGACGCCTGGAGGCGGGACCTCGTTCACCGGCCAAAACGACCGCTTCAACAACATTCAGATCGACGGCACCGTCAACAACGATCTGTTCGCGCTGGGCGCGAGCAATCAGGTTCCCGGTGGTGGCGTCAACGCGCGTCCGCTCTCGATCGAAGCGGTGAAGGAGTACCAGGTCCTCACCGCGCCCTTCGATGTGCGGCAAGGCGGCTTCGTGGGCGGCCTTATCAATGCCGTCACCAAGTCGGGCACGAACCAGCTCCACGGATCGGTGTTTGGCTACATGCAGAACCACGATCTGGTGGGGTCGGACACCGGGAGCTGCGGCGCGCTGTGCTCCGTGCCCGTGGCCGACTACAAGCAGCAGCAATACGGCTTCACGCTGGGGGGTCCGATCATCCGCGATCGGCTCCACTTCTTTGTCACCGGCGACTTCCGCCACGACAACCGCCCGTTCGCGACGAGCATTCAACTTGGCCCCACGGGCGACACCACCGGCGTCGGGATCACGCAGCAGCGCTTCGATTCAGTGACGGCCATCCTGAGGGATTCGTTCGGGATCAGCGCGGGCGATTGGCGCGCCCCGCAGATCAACAATCCGGAGACGAACCTGTTCGGGAAGCTGGATCTAGAGCTGGGCACCAACAGCCACGTGGAGGTGTCCGGGACCATCATCAACGTGAACCAGGACAAGATGATTCACACGTACCGGTCGGGGTTCGTGCAGCCCCCGTCGTTGTCCAACGCCCGGGACGGTTACGAGCTGTCGGGCAGCGGGTATTACATGAAGGACGAGACCCGTACGTTGCGGGGGAAATGGACCACAACGCTCGGGGACCGCTTCTCGAACGAGCTCATCGTGGGGCGCACGACGATTGCCGACAACCGGCCGCCGGTCAGCAACCACCCGCTGATCCTGGTGGGGGGCAACGCTCCGGGCACGTATATCGCCGCCGGCGCCGAGCGGTTCTCGCACGCCAACTCGCTCGACCAGCGGGTGGTCGAGGTAACGGACAATTTGACGCTCCCGGTAGGGAAGCATCTCCTCACCCTCGGCACCCATAACGAGTTCATCCACTTCCGGAACGTCTTCTTCCCCCTGTCCATGGGGGTCTGGAATTTCGCGAATCCTGCGGCGCTCGCTGCCGGCACTCCGAACCTGTACGCCCGCGCGCTTCCCGGCGCCCTGCGCCCGGACGGCCCGGTCGCCGACTTCAACGTGACCCAGGTGGGATTCTACGGCGAGGATCGGTTTTCTCCGCTCCCTAACCTGACGGTCACCGCGGGCCTCCGGATGGATGTCCCGACCCTCCCCGCGCCGGCCGAGAATCCGGCGCTTGACACGATTCCATTCGCGGCGCTCGGCGGCGGCAACATGCGGACGAGCTCGACGCCGAGCGGCAACGTCCTCTGGTCGCCGCGGTTGGGGTTCAACTACGACATCGGCGGTCGTCAGGAAACGATCCTGCGCGGCGGCGTGGGGATATTCAGCGGCCGGCCGCCCTATGTGTGGGTGTCGAACGCGTATGGCAACACGGGGCTTGAGCAGCAGACCGTGTTCTGCAACGGCGCGGCGTCGTTGGCGAACAACAACTCGTTGGTGGACACCGTGCCGGCCTTCACCGTGGACCCGAACGGCCAGCCAACGACTTGCGGAGGCACCAACCAGGTCGGCCCGAGTGCCGCTGCATCGTCGATCGTTTTCTATGACGAGAACTTCAAGTTCCCGCAGGCGTTGAAATTCGCGATTGGCGCGGATCGCGTCCTACCGTGGAACCTGTTCGCGACCGTGGATTTCATCTACACGAAGGCGATCAACCAGTATTACCTCGAGGACATCAACCTCCGCGGAATCCAGGGTGCGTCGTCAGGTGAGGCCGGCCGCCCGCTATACGGCACCATCAACGCTGCGACCGGGGCAGCCACTGCCTTGCGCCGCACGAATCTCGCGAACGACATCATCCAGAACCGCAACGTCAGCAAGGACCAGTCGACCTCTCTGTCGTTCCAGCTGCAGAAGCGGTTCAGCGACGGGCTCGAGTTCTCGGCGGCCTACACGTACTCGCACGCCCTCGACGTGATGTCGATGACGTCGGACATCACGAGCTCCAACTACAACTTCGGCGCGCTGGACGGAGCGATCGCGAACCGCAATCTGCGCACCTCCGCGTTCGACCGGCCGCACAAGGTCTCGATCAGCGGCACCGTCAACATGCCGTTCGGCGGGCGTTTCTCCCTGATCTACAACGGTCTTTCCGGAACGCCCTTCACCTATGTCGTCAGCGGCGACGCGAACGCCGATGGGGTGTTCGGGAACGACCTGGCCTACGTGGCGCGCAACCGCGCGGACATGTCCATGGA
>DATHGL010000313.1:0-3259 GCA_035317625.1 Gemmatimonadales bacterium
GCGGAGCAGCACGCCGTGGCACGCGCGCTCGAGTACATGGGGCTCACTCCCGGGACGCCGCTCGCCGGGCTGCCGATCGACCGCGTCTTTCTCGGCTCCTGCACCAACGCGCGCATCGAAGATCTGCGGGCCGCTGCCCGGGTGGTGCGGGGCGGGGGCCGGCGCGTGGCCGCGGGGGTGCGCGCGCTCGTGGTTCCCGGATCGCAGCAGGTGAAGGCGCAGGCGGAGCGCGAAGGGCTGGACCGGGTGTTCCGCGAGGCGGGGTTCGAGTGGCGGAATGCGGGCTGCTCGATGTGCCTCGGCATGAACGCCGACGTGCTGGAGAGCGGCGAGCGCTGTGCCTCGACCTCGAACCGCAACTTCGAGGGGCGGCAGGGACGCGGCGGGCGTACGCACCTGATGAGCCCGCCGATGGCCGCCGCCGCCGCCTTGGCGGGTCGCCTCGTGGACGTCCGCGAATGGGAGCTGGCCCCGCTATGACCGAGCCGTTCATCCGCCACACGGGCCGGGTGGCGGCCTTGCCGCGAGGCAACGTCGATACCGATCAGATCATCCCGAAGCAGTTTCTCAAGCGGGTGGAGCGCACGGGGTTCGGGCCTGCGCTGTTCTTCGACTGGCGCTTCCGCCCCGACGGCAGCGCGAACCCGGACTTCGAGCTCAACCATCCCGCCGCCCAGGGCGCGAGCATCCTCGTCGTTGGGGCGAACTTCGGCTGCGGCTCCTCGCGCGAGCACGCGGTCTGGGCGCTCCGCGAGTACGGATTCCGCGCGATCCTCGCGCCGTCGTTCGCCGACATCTTTTTCGCGAACTGCTGCCAGAATGGGCTCGTGCCCGCGCGGCTCCTGCCGCAGGAGATCGCCGAGCTGTTCCGCCGCCACCAGGCCTCCGGCGGCGAGTATCGACTGACCGTCGACCTGGACGAGCAGCGCGTAGAGGACGGCCTCGGATTCCGCACGGCGTTCGCGATGGAGCCCTATCGCCGGGAGATGCTGCTCCGCGGCCTCGACGAGATCGGGCGGACGCTGCTCGTCGAAGATCGGATCGGGGCATACGAGAAGGGCCGGGAGGCGGGAGGCGAGAGGCGGGAAGCGTGGTGAAGACGTACACCATCGCGGTGCTGCCCGGGGATGGGATCGGCCCGGAGGTAATCGCGGAAGCGGAACGGGTGCTCGAGACGGTGGGCGAGTGCTTCGGGATAGGGTTCGCGCTGGAGCACTTCCCGATCGGTGCGGCGGGAGTGGCGGCTGCGGGCGATCCGTTGCCCGAGGCGACCCGCGCGGCGGTCATCCGCGCCAATGCCGTCCTGCTCGGCGCGGTGGGCGACCCCGCGCTCGACCAGGCGCCCCGACACCTGCGACCCGAGGCCGGCCTGCTGGCGCTGCGCGCGCTGCTCGGCGTGTTCGCGAACCTCCGCCCCGTCTCGATCCATCCCGCGCTGGCTGACCGCTCGCCGCTCAAGGCGGAGCGGTTGCGCGGCGTGGACGTGTTGATCGTACGCGAGCTCACGGGCGGTCTGTACTACGGGGAGCCGCGCGGGCGAGACGCTTCGCGCGCCGTCAACACGCTCGTGTATTCGACCGTCGAGGTGGAGCGGGTCGCCCGCATCGCGTTCGCAGCGGCCCGGCGCCGGCGCGGTCATGTCACGTCGGTAGACAAGGCCAACGTCCTCGAAGTCTCGCAGCTGTGGCGCGACACCGTGACGCGCGTCGGGCGCGAGTACGCAGACGTCCAGCTGGCACATCTCTACGTCGATACCGCCGCCATGCGGCTCGTGGCCGACCCCGCGGCGTTCGACGTCATCCTTACCGAGAACATGTTCGGCGACATCCTGAGCGACGAGGCGGCGGTGCTCGTCGGCTCGCTCGGCCTGCTGCCGTCGGCCTCGCTGGGTGCGGGAGCCGGCCTGTTCGAGCCGATCCACGGCTCGGCGCCGGACATCGCCGGACGTGGTGTCGCCAACCCCATCGGCGCGATCGCATCGGTGGCCCTGCTGCTGCGCCACGGGCTCGGGCTTTCCGCGGCAGCCGACGCGGTGGACGCGGGCATCAAGGAAGCCCTGGCGACGGGCGCGCGGACGAGGGACATAGCCGAACCCGGCGCCAACGCACTCGGGACCCGGGCGATGGGAGCCCGGATCGTGGGGTTGATCGCCGAGGCGCACCGGTCGCGAGCCTCTGTGGCGAGCTAAACTACCGGCTACGCGTCCGTCACCGCTCCGAGACTGGCGCTCGACACCAGCTTCGCGTACTTCGCCAACACACCCGAGGTATAGGTCGGCGGCCGCGGCTTCCACTGCGCGCGCCGCCGGGCGAGCTCGTCCTCGGGCACTTCGACCTGCAGGAGCCGCCGTTCCGCGTCGATCGTGATGGTGTCGCCATCTGCCACCAGCGCGATGGTCCCGCCCACGGCCGCCTCGGGCGCGACGTGGCCCACCACGAGGCCGTAGGTCCCGCCCGAGAACCGCCCGTCCGTGATCAGACCGACCGCGTCACCGAGCCCGGCGCCGATGATAGCCGAGGTGGGTGAGAGCATCTCCCGCATGCCCGGGCCACCCTTCGGCCCCTCGTAGCGAATGACGAGGACGTCCCCGCGCTTGATGTGGCCGGCGAGGATGGCCTCGAGGCAGACCTCCTCGCAGTCGAAGACGCGCGCCGGGCCGGTCATCCGCGGCGTCTTCACACCCGTGATCTTCGCCACGCCGCCTTCGCTCGCGAGGTTACCGCGCAGGACGGCGAGATGCCCGTGGGGATAGAGTGGCCGATCCCACGGGCGGATGACTTCTTGATCCTTCCGTGGTGCCTCTGGCACGTCACGCAGCACGTCCGCGATCGTCTGCCCCGTGATCGACAACGCATCGCCGTGCAGCACGCCGTGCGCGAGCAGGATTTTCATGACCTGGGGCACCCCGCCCGCCCGGTGGAGGTCCACCGTCACGAACCGCCCTGACGGCTTCAGGTCGCACAGCACCGGGACGCGCGCCCGGATCGCCTCGAAGTCGTCGAGCGTGAGCGGCACATGGGCCGCGTGGGCGATGGCGAGGAGGTGCAGCACGGCGTTGGTCGAGCCGCCGATGGCCATGGTGACAGCGATGGCGTTCTCGAACGCCTGGCGGGTCAGGATCTGGCGCGGGCGCAGCTCCCGCGCGATCGCGTCCACCAGCACCGTGGCCGAGCGGGCGGCGCTCTCGGCCTTCTCGGCGTCTTCCGCGGCCATCGTGGATGAGTAGGGGAGGCTCATCCCCATGGCCTCGAAAATCGAG
>DATHGL010000314.1:0-15473 GCA_035317625.1 Gemmatimonadales bacterium
ACGTCGCGCAGGCGCTCCGTATGGACACCTATCTCGGCGGGCCAGCGCCTACGGCGATTCCTGTGGGTCTCTACACGTCGGGTGCACTCGAGGCGCCGGTTTACCTGGACGCCGATTTCCTGCTCGGACCGGAGGCGGCTCACCTGAACATCTCCGGCGTCTCGGGGCTCGCCACCAAGACGAGCGCGGTCGAGTTCCTGCTCGGGTCCATCTTCCAGCACTTCCCGCCGCACAAGGGGCGGATCGCGGCTGTGTGCTTCAACGTGAAGGGTCCGGACCTGTGTTTTCTGGACCGGGCCGGCGCGCTCGCGGACGAGGACCGGCGGCGCTACGAGCGGCTGGCCGTCGAGGCGAAGCCGTTCGAGCGGGTGCGCTACTACGCCCCGTTCAAGGCCGACGGCGTGAACCTCAATACGCTGCGGACGCACCCTGATCTGGTGGGCGACGTGGAGCCGCTCGTCTGGGGCCTGCGCGAGGTGCTCGACTACGCCGAGGTGCTGCTCACCCGCGACGACATCGATGCCAAGGCCGATGCGTTCATCGATTTCCTGTCCGATCGCGTGGTGGACAAGGAGTTCGACGACGGCTTCGGCGGAGCGCATCGCGTGGTGACGTTCGCGAACTTGGAGCGCCTGTTTCGCTCGATTTTCGATGGTCTCGAGCTTGCGGGGCGGGGCGACTCCTGGCGCACGCATCACATCGCCACGATCCGCAAGGTCCGGAACCGGCTGTCGAACATCTCCACGCGCTGCAAGGGCCTGGTGACCGACGACGGGCCGTCGAACGACTTGCCGTGGGGCCGGTTCGAGGACCGAGCCGTATACGTGGTCGACGTGGCCAACGTCGATCCCCTCGGCCAGGACCTGGTGTTCGCGCGCGTGGTGTCGAAGCTGCGCGAGCACCTCGAGCGCCGCGACCTGGGGGTGGACGCCGTGGCGGTGTTCGTGGACGAATTGAACAAGTACGCGCCTGCCGACGGACCCGAGACGTACGTGAAGAAAATGCTGCTCGATATCTCGGAGCGTGGGCGTTACCTTGGTCTCGTGCTGTTCGGCGCCGAGCAATTCCGCTCGCAGGTACACCGGCGCGTGGTCGGCAACGCGGCAACCATCGTGTTCGGCCGCATGGATGCGGATGAGCTGGCGACGCCGGGTTATCAGGTGCTCTCACCCGCCATCAAGATCAAGCTCGCCACACTGCCGATCGGCGAGCTGATGGTACGTCACCCGCACTTCACCCAGCCGATCTTCGTGCGCTTCCCGCGGCCGACCGTGCTCAGGGGACGGGACGGGGTGGAGCGGTTCCCGCCCGCGACGGACCTGCCCTTCGAGGACGCCGTGGTGCGCCAGCTCGTGAAGCTCGACCGGCGGGTGCGGCCCAATCAAGTGAAGGACCTGATCGCCGACCGGCGGGAGGAAGACGTGCGCCGCGCCCTCGCGCACACCCGTCAGGCCAGGCCCCAGGACGCGTTCGCGCACTTCAAGAAGCAGCTGGGCGGCCGCGTCGCGGGCGCGCCGGCGCCGGCGCGCGAGAGCGTGCCGCCACTCAACCCGATCTCGGATGAACCCTACTGACCCCCAGGAGCCTTCGATGACCGCTGCCCACTTCCCCGGTTTCGCCGCGACGGTGCTCGTCGGCCTCACGGCGTGCCGCGGCGCGAGCGGGCCGAAGATCACGCTGCGCTACCATCCGCCGGCGGGGGCCGCCTACCACTACGCGCTGGAGCAGCAGAGCACCATGCGGGTCGACGGCGGCCCGAGGAGCCCCATGCCGGAGCAGGCGTACACGATGCGCATGTATTACACACAGGTGGTGACTGGCCCGACGAAGGGCGGTACCGGCGTGACCGTCACCTTCGACTCTACGGCGCTCGAAGCCCCGGGGATGGGCGCGGGCGCGATGCAACCGGCGCTCGACCGCATGCGCGGGATGAAGAGTATCGTCGTCTACGACGACCGTATGCACGTGCTGAGCGCCGCGTTCAGCGGGCTCGCGGGTGCGCCCTCGCCGATCACCGACCAGATGGGTACGAGCGTCAAGGCGATGGCGTTGCCGCTGCCGGAGGCGCCGGTGGGCGTCGGCGATTCGTGGGTCTCGGAGCAGGAGCTGCCGCTGGGCCAGCAGCTCAGCCCCGACAAGCCGATCAAGTCGCGGACCACGCACACGGTCAGAGAGATCCAGGTGGTGGGCTCGGACACGTCGGTGCTGCTCGCTGTCGAGACCCGCTTTCCGGATGCGCCGATCGAGCTGACGCAGCAAGGGCAGCAGGTCACCATGAAGCTCTCGGGCGGTCTCAACGGGGAGCAGCTCTTCTCGCTCAGTCGCAGCGTCCCGGTGCGCACGACGATGGGCGGAACGATGAAGATGAAGATGAACATGCACGGGCAGGCGCGTCCGAAGGGGAGCGAGATGACGATTGCGATGACGCAGCACACCTCGCTGCAGCTCGCCGAAGCCAAGTGACGCGGTGAAGCTCGCCCACCTCGCCGACCTGCACCTCGGTTTCCGCCAGTTCGACCGGCAGACGCCGCGAGGCGGGAACCAGCGCGAGGCGGACGTCGCCGAGGCGGTCCGCCGGGCGGTGGACGATCTGCTGGAGCAGCGCCCCGATCTGATCCTGTTCGCGGGCGACATCTTCCACTCCGTCCGCCCGACCAATCCCGCGATCCTGTTTCTGTTTCAGCAGCTGCACCGCTTGCGCACAGGACTGCCGGACGCGCCGATCGTGATGATCGCGGGAGAGCACGACACCCCCCGATCGGTGGAGACCGGCACGATCCTCCGCTTGTACGAAGCGCTCGGCGTGGATGTCGTGATCGATCAAGCGCGTTATCTGACGTTCTCGAAGCTCGACTGCTCGATCCTGGCCGCCCCGCACCAAGCGGTGGTGCAGCCGGAGCGACCGGCGCTCCGGCCGCAACGTGGTACGACGTTCAACGTGCTGGTCGTGCACGGCCAGCTGCCCGGGCTCGGGGAGCGACGCGGCACGACAGAGTACGGCGGCGCCCTGGTCGATGAGCACGATCTCGCGCCGGCGCAGTGGGACTACGTGGCCCTCGGCCATTATCACGTGGCGCAGCAGGTGGCCCCCAACGCGTGGTACGCGGGGAGCACGGAGTACGTGACTCCGAATCCGTGGGGGCAACTGCACGATGAGGGGGAGCAGGGGCGGAGCGGCAAGGGCTATCTGCTGGTCGAGCTTCCCGGCTCCCGCGTGACGTTCCGGCCGGTGGCGCCGGTGCGGCGGCACGTCGAGCTCCCGCCGATCGAGGGCAAGGGTCTCACCCCGCGGGAGCTGGACGAGCGGATCGCCGCCGCCGTCGCGGGTGCCAAGCCGGCGATCGACCATCAGATCGTCCGGCAGCTCGTGTTCGACGTGTCGCGCGCCAGCGCACGCGACCTGGACCATGCCCTGATCCGCGGTTACAAGGCGCGGGCGCTGCACTTCCAGCTCGATCTGCGCCGGCCCGAAATCCAGCGCGTCGAGGTGGCAGGCGCACCGGGCCGGCGGCAGACGCTCCCCGAGACGGTGCAGGAGTTCCTCGAGCACCGGCCGCTCGACGCCGACCTCGATCGCGCCGAGTTCGTGCGGCTCGGCGTGGAGTACGTGGCACGCGTGGGCCGAGAGGGTGAAGGCTGATGCAGCTGCACCGGCTGCGCCTCGTGAACTTTCGGCAGCACGAGCACACCGAGCTCGAGTTCGGCCCCGGTATCACCGGCATCTTCGGGCCGAATGGAGCCGGCAAGACGACCCTCCTCGAGGCGATCGCCTGGGCGATTTACGGCGCGCAGGCGGTCCGCGGCGACAAGGATTCGATCCGGCGGCTGGGCGCGAAGGGACGCGCCGGCGTCGAGGTGGACCTCGAATTCCGGCTCGGGGCTCACGAGTACCGCGTGACACGCGGCCTCTCGACCGCGGCGCTCCACCAGGACGGGCAGCTCGTCGCCAATTCCCTCAAGGCGGTCACCGACAAGCTCGAGCGTACCCTGGGCATGACGCACGACGAGTTCTTCAACACCTACTTCACCGGGCAGAAGGAGCTCGCGGTCATGTCGGCGCTCGGCAAGACCGAGCGCGCGGCGTTCCTGTCGCGCGTGCTCGGGTACGAGCGTCTGCGGGAGGCGCAGGAGCGAGTCCGCGAGGTCCGGAACGCCCTGGCGGCTGAAGTCCGCGGCCTCGAGACCGGGCTCCCGGACGGCGCGGCGCTCGCCGCGGAGCGCCGCACGGCCGAGCAGCGGCTCGCGGAGGCGCTCGGGGCGGCGCGGCGGGCGGACGCCGCCCGCACGGACGCCGAGGAGGCGCTGGGACGGGAGGAGCCGCGCTGGAACGAGTGGGTCACCCGGCGCGAGCGCACCCTGTCGCTCGATGGCGAGCGGCGGATGGCGCAGCAGGCGGTGGTGTCGGCGCGCCAGGAGTTCCAGCGGCTCGACAAAGACCTCGCGGACGCGCTCGCCGCCAGGGAGCAGCTGCGCCGGCTCGACGCGGCGCTTGCGCCGGTGGCGCGCCTCAAGCGGGAGGTCGCGGAGCTCGAGCGGCTGCAGCGTGAAGCGGCGGCACGGCGGGCGGAGGAGGCGCAGCTTGCCGAGCTGGGGCGCGCCGCCGGTACGCTGGAGCGTCGCCTCACCGAGCTCGGCGACGTGCCGGCGCACCTGGCCCGGGCAGACGCCGCGGCGCGTGGACTGCAGGACCGGCTGGACGTCGCGGAGCGAGCGGCCGAGGACGAGCGCACGGCATGGGTGCGGGATCGGCAGTACGCCGAGACGAGGCGGACGGAGCTGCTCAAGCTGTATGAAGAATTGAAGGAGCAACGGGATCAGATCGTGAAGCTCGGCCCCGAAGGGACGTGCCCCACCTGCAAGCGGCCGCTTGGGCCGGAATACGCCGGCGTCCTGGCGCTGCTCGACTCCCAACTCGACGTGATCACGGTCGACGGGAAGTACTTCCGGCAGCGGCTCGAGCAGCTGGCCCAGGCCCCGGCGAAGCTGTTGGATGCGGAGGCCGAACGCGACCGGGTGCTCGAGGAGAGTCGGCGCGCGAGCGCGCGTGCCGGGGAGCTGCGGGCGCAGCTGGAGGAGCGCGAGCGCGCGAGCGCCGAGCTCGCCGAGGCGCGGCGCCGGGCAGGCGAGATCGAGCGGCGTCTCGCGGCTCGGCCCGGCGGGTACGACTCGGCGCGCCACGACGCGGTGCGGGCGGAGCTCGCGAAGCGCGAGCCGATCGCGCTCGAGGCGGCGGCGCTGGAAGAGCGCGCCCGGCGGGCGGAGCATCTGGTGAAGGACGCCGAGCAGGCGGAGCACCAGCTCTCGGCGGGGGAGCGCCGGGTCCGGGAGGTGACCGACGCCGTGCGCGCCGAGGGGTTCTCGGACGCCGAATACCTGCAGGCGAAAGACCGCTTCGATCGGGCGGTGGGCGCGACGCGCGAGGCCGAGCTTGCCGTGGTCGAGGCGCGCGGCGAGCTCAACCGCGCGGAGGACGACGTACGGGAGGCCAAGCGCCGCGAGGCCGAACGCGCCCAGCGCGAGCGCCACATCGCCCAGCTCAAGACTCGCCAGCGGCTCCACAACGAGCTCGACCGTGCGTTCTCGGATTTGCGGGGCGAGCTCAACGCGCGCATGCGCCCCGAAATCGCCGAGCTCGCCTCCGGCTTCCTCGCGGACCTGACCGACGGCCGCTACGACGAGCTCGAGCTGACGGAAGACTACACCGTGACCATCCTCGAGGCCGGCGTGCCCAAGCCGGTCATCTCGGGCGGGGAGGAGGATGTCGCCAGCCTCGTGCTGCGCCTCGCGATCTCGCAGATGATCGCCGAGCGGGCGGGCCAGCCGCTGTCGCTGCTCGTGCTCGACGAGATCTTCGGGTCCCTGGACGACGCGCGTCGCCTGCACGTCGTCGGGCTGCTGCGCCGGCTAGCGGATCGCTTTCCTCAGGTCGTCTTGATCACGCACATCGAGCAAGTGCGCGAGGGTCTCGATCGGGTGATCCGCGTCGATTTCGACCCCGCGCGCGGGACGAGCGTGGTGCGGGACGAGACCGCCACATTGGGAGCCGCCGATGCGGGCGTGGCTGCCTGAGCGTCAGGTCTACGGGCCAGAGCCCGCCGGCGAGCGCGACACCGAAGGCCTGAACCGCGTGTTCGCCGACGCGTTCACCGATCGCTACCGGCGGGACGGCCTCGTGGGCGTGCGCGTGCCGCACCTGAATCCCCAGGTGTGGCGCTACGCGCTGCGCGACGCCGGGGCCGGCGCGATGTTGTGGCGCGACGAGGCGGGACACGTGGCCGCCTTCAACATCGCGCACCGCTCGGGCGCCGAGGGCTGGATGGGCCCCCTCGCCGTGCGGCCCGACCGCCAGGGGGCCGGAGTCGGAAAGACGCTGGTGCGGACGGCGGTGGACTGGCTGCTCGAGCAAGGCGTCGCGACCCTGGGCCTCGAGACCATGCCCCGGACCGTGGAAAACATCGGGTTCTACGCCCGGCTCGGCTTCTTTCCCGGTCACCTCACGGTGACGCTCACCAATGACATCGCGACGCGCGGGCATCAGGCCCCGACGCTCTTGTCCCAGCGCAAAGCCGCCGCGGGCGGTCAGGCGCTGGAGGCCGGGCGCCGCCTCGTGGCCGCGCTGGCCCCGGGCTACGACTTCTCCCGTGAGATCCTGCTCACGGCGGAGCTCGGCCTCGGCGACACGTCCCTGATCGACGGCGACGACGGCCTGGATGCACGCGTGCTGTGGCATTCGGCACCGCTCGCCGAAGGTCGGCCCAAGGACGAGGTGCGGGTGTTGAAGCTGGCCGCGCGGGACTGCCGCGCCTTCGACGCGGCCATCGTCGCGACCGAAGCGGCCGCGGCGCGGGCCGGCATCCGCCGAGTCGCCGTGCGCTGCCAGACGCGCTGCGACGACGCGTTCCGCCGCCTCGTGGCCCGCGGCTATCGCGTCCGCTGGACCGACCTCCGCATGACCTACGACGGGTACCCGGAGCCCCAACCGGGCCGCGGTGTGCTGTTCTCGAATTGGGAGATATGACGATTGCGGATCTCGGATTGCGGATTTGAGGGACCAGCGCTGGCTGTTCGAATCCGCAATTCGCAATCCACAATCCGCAATTTCATGACCACCGGTCTCCTGATCTTCGCTGCGACCTATTTGCTCATCTCCGTCCAACGGCTGCCGTTCGTCCATCTGAACCGGCCGGCGGCGAGCCTGCTCGGCGCCGTCGCGATGGTCGTGTTCGGCGTGCTGCCGCTGCACGACGCCTACGCCGCGGTCGACTTCGACGTGCTCGTGTTTCTCCTGGGCCTCATGCTCATCGTCGGCTATCTCGAAGTGGGGAAGTTTTTCGAATGGGCGGCCGAGTGGGTGTTGCGGCGTGCCCGGACCCCGGACCGGCTGTTGCTCGGTGTCGTCGGCGGCGGCGGCCTCCTGTCCGCCCTGTTCGTGAACGACACCGTCTGCCTGGTGGTCACGCCGGTGCTGCTCGCCGCGCTCGGGCCGCTGCGGGTCAAGCCCAACCCGTACCTGATCGGCCTGGCGATGGGCGCCAACGTGGGCTCGGTGCTGTCGGTCACGGGCAATCCGCAGAACATGCTGGTGGGGATCTGGAGCGGCGCGTCGTTCGGCGGCTTCCTCGGCCGCATGCTGCCGGTGGGCCTCGGGGGCCTCGCGATCGCCTACGGCTACCTCCGCTGGGTGTTTCGCACCGAGCTCCGCGAGCCGTTTCGGGAGCGGCTCGAGACCGTACCGGTGGCGCTCGACCGACCGCTGGTCCTCAAAGGGCTCGTGCTGTTCGGCGTGGCGGTGATCGCGTGGCTCGCGGGCGGGTCGCTGCCGCTCGTGGCGATCACCGCGGGTGCGGCGATGGTCGCGATCGCCCGGCGGGACCCCGCCTACGCGATTGACCGGGTCGAATGGTCGCTGTTGCTCTTCTTCGCCTCGCTGTTCGTCGTCATGCGCGGCTTCGAGCAGACCGGCGCGGTCGCCTGGATCGATCGCCATGCGGTCGGCCTGGTGCAGGACGGCTCTCCCTGGCGCGCGGCCGTGGCGGTGAGCGGCGTGATGACGATACTCTCCAACCTCATCTCGAACGTCCCCGCCGTGATCCTGTGGCGCAACAGCGTCCCCACGCTGCCCAACCCGGATCTGCTCTGGCGCGTGCTCGCGATGAGCTCGACCTTTGCCGGGAACCTGCTCCTCATCGGCTCGATGGCCAACCTCATCGTCGCCGAGCGCGCCGAGACGCGCGGCGTGCACATCGGGTTCGGCGAGTACGCGCGGATCGGCGTGCCGGTGACGCTCTTGACGCTGGCGTGGGGGATCGTCGTGCTCGTGGCGATGGGCTAGGGGCGCGCACCATTCTACCGGCGGCAACCGATGCGGACCTTGGCCACGACCATGTCGTCGAACCAAACGCTGCCCGCCGTCGGGTCCGTGATGTAGTTCTGCGGCCAGAAGAAGTTCACCTTCAGATCCGTGCTGGTCCGGAACTGGATGTCGAGCGGGCCTGACGCGGTGGGCGAGAACCTGCACTGCGCGCCGTCGGCGCCGACCGGGCAGAAGTGGTCCTGCACCCAGTACCCGGTCCCCGTGGTCTCCGGGAAGCGCTGCACGAGGGAGTCGTTCTTCCACACTTCGAGCGCGGCGCCAGCGTCCGATGCCATGTCGGTATTGAGTTTGGCGTGGACCTCGATGCACGCCCACGCGTTGTCGTCAGCGGTGAAGGTCGTTCGGCTAATCAGCGCGTTTCCCCAGTAGGAGCCGCCGCAGCCCGAGCAGGTGTGCATCTTCATCGAGTAGTTGTAGAAATCGAACACCGGATTGGGGCCGCCGTTGCCCCACACCGGCTCGATGGAGAACGAAACCCGGTCGTTTCCGAGCGGTCTGATCCCGGCCTGCGGGTTGGGCCAGTCGCTGGGGGGGTCGTAGCCGCCAAACCAGACCCCGGTGTGGTGCCACGGTGTGCTGGCCTGGTACTTGGCGTACCACCGCACGTACACGTCGTCGTGACCGGGGTCGAAGCGCTTGTATAGGTCCGTGGCTTGGGTGGCCGGATTGCCGCCGGCGGCGGTGAACCGCATCGAGGCCGCGCCGCAGCTCCCCGACGGCCGATCGGCGTCCAAGGCCATGCCGGCGGTGTTCTTGTAGTCGTTGTACCGGGCCACGACCTCTGACACCGAGCCCTCCTCGAAGTTCTCGGCCCAGACCACGCCCGGATCGTTGGCGATCCCCCGATCACAGGGGTAGCGGTCGGCTAGGCGTGGTTCCCCCGACGGTGGCGCCGGTGGTCGGTTCGAGTCCGTGCACGCTGTCGACAGGAGCAACGCTGCCCACGTGAGCCCGGAATGAAGGACCTTGCTGCTCGTAGCACCCTGCATGGGCAATCACTACGCGATGTCCGCACCGCTGCCGGTGACGCCGCTCACCGACGCGCCGTCCGCGACGGTCTCGAACTGGATCACCAACAATGCGACGACGGGAGTGATCACGGGAAACGGGAACGGCACGCCGAATCGTCTCCTGTTCAAGGGGACGCTGTAGCGGCGGAGGTCCGCGACGCCCGTGTCACGACAGGAACTTCGGCGCGCCCACGATGACCCGCCGGGCGAACAGGATAACGGCGAGGGCGTACAGCACTTGCACCGGCCCGCTTCCGAAGTGCATCGCGAACACGAGGATACCCCACAGGAGCAGCAGCGCGATGGCGGATACGAGCGTCAGATTCATGTCAAGACCCCCCGATGGGCGCGTGGCGCGTTCAGGTGACGTGTTTCCTTGACGTATCCGGCCCACGCAGTATTGTAGTATGAGGGACGGGGAGAAGAATTATTGAGCCAACAGGCTCGATTGTGGACCCAGATACTGTGACCGATGTCAGGCCCCGCGAGGGGAAGGCAGACGCCATGGTGAGGGACCAGCCATTACCTTCGGGCTTCAATAATCCTCTCCGTTCCGGTTGTACCGGTCGGCCGGGCCGCGCTACTGCGGTGCCGGCCGATCGTGTTTCGGCCGGTCCGACCGTTGGGCCCGAATCGTCTCCCAGAAGTACTTCGGCGCCAACAGCGCCTTCCGTCCGAGCGCGAACTCGACCGCCAGGATGACCATCCACACGCCGTAAAGGATCGCCACCTCCTCGCGCAGCCCCGGCTGCAGAAACTGCACCAGCCAGAGGACGAAGAGCACGCCCGCGTCGCGCCAGTCGAATTCCATGTTCGCGAGGACCATCATCGCGAGCCCGGACTGCAACAGCGTGAGCAGGATCTCGAGCCGTTGGGCCCCGTCGAAGTGGAAATCCTGCCACACGCCGTGGTGACGCAGGCTGGAGTAGCCGTACACCAGTGGGATCATGGCGGCGAGCACGGTCCACTGGTTGATGTTGCTCGATACCATGTTCATCAGCGCCATCGGAGCGCGGGTGACGCGCCGGGCCCAGTAGAACGCCGAGACCTTCTCCGGGAATTCCGACAGAAACGGCGCCACCCACTGCACCAGCACGAATTGGCTCACGCCGAGGAGCCCCGCCACCGCGAGCATCGACTCGAGGAACGGGTGCGCCGTGATGTACAGCAGCGCGCCGCCACCGCCGAACAACGCGGCGATGGCCAGCGGCCGGCGCCAGCCGGGCTGGCGGTACGCCCAGCGCGACACCGCGGGGGCATCCGCGACATGGTCGACGCCGTGCGGAGCGTTGCGAAACAGCACCCAGAGGTAGGCGAGGTACAGGGCAAGGAGCACCACCGCGTCGACCCAGCCGAAGCTCTGCTTCAGCAGGATGACGACGAAGTACAGGAGCGGCGGCACGAGCCCCACGATCTCGACGGAGTGCTCGCGCTCGAGCCGGATGGCAGGCAGCCGCTCGCTCGCCGTCTTGCGGCCGGAGACTGCGAACACAAAGTAGATCATCGGCCAGCCGAGCCCGAGCAGCAGTCGGATGGCGCCGGTCAGATTCGCGATCGCCAGGTGCGCGCGCTCGGGCTCGCGCCCGGCGTCCCACGCGATCACCGCTTCGACGGCGAACTCGGGGAGCGTCTGCAGCCAAGCGAGGATCGCGAGCGCGAGGCCCTGAGAAATGAGAAACTGCGCGGCTTCCGCGCCCCACGCGACGAGGAACGCCGACGCGAGGATGCTCGGAAACGTCCACAACGCGGACAGCGCGGAGCCTCCCGCCGCGGACAGAAAAGCGAGTAGCTTTAGCTTCACGTGCGCCGAAGATAGTCCTGCCCCGGAGGCCCAACAAGCAGCCTCAAACGGATCCTTCTCCCCGGAGATGGATCGCAACTACTGTGGACGACCATGGGACGCGACAAGATGAAGTCCGCCGGCCTGCACAGCTTCCACGACGAGCACGCGGAGCCGCCGCCAGCGCCCGTGCCGGGCGCGCGGGCCCCATTCGAGACCCTCGTGCGCGAGATGCTCGTGCAGGTGGGCGAGGACCCGAGTCGGGAGGGGTTGCGCCAGACGCCAGCCCGGGTCGAGGCGTCGCTCAAGTGGCTCACGCGTGGCTACCAGATGTCCGTCGCCGACGTCATCGGCGACGCGCTGTACACCGAGCGTCACGAGAATCTGGTGTGCGTGCGGGACATCGAGATCTACTCGCTGTGCGAGCACCACCTGCTCCCGTTCTTCGGCCGGGCACACGTCGCCTACCTGCCGAACGGCCGTCTCGTCGGCCTCTCGAAGATCCCCCGCGTGATCGAGGTGTTCGCGCGCCGGTTGCAGGTGCAGGAACGGCTCACGGACCAGGTGGCGGACGCCCTCATGGAGGTGCTCGACCCCCGCGGGGTCGGTGTGGTGATCGAGGCGTACCATCTCTGTATGATGATGCGCGGCGTGGAGAAGCAGAACTCCCGGACGGTGACGAGCGCGCTGCGGGGGGCGCTCCTCCAGGACGCGAAAACCCGCGACGAGTTCCTGCGGCTGGTGCACAGCGGCCGAGGCCCGTGAGCGACGGGCCCCTCGCCGGCAGGCTCGCTCTCGTCACCGGCGCCTCGCGCGGCATCGGGCTCGCGGTGGCCGAGGCGTTGCACGACGCCGGTGCGCACGTCGTGCGGCTGGCCCGGAGCCTCGTCGACCGCACGGCGGACGGCCGGACCGACCTGCGGTGCAACGTGGCCGACCCCGCGGCCGTGGAGCGCGCGGTCGGCCACGTGCTCGCCGACCGCGGGGTCCCGGACATCGTCGTGAACAACGCGGGGATGTTCTTGATCAAGCCGGTGCAGGAAACGACGGCGGAGGAGTTCTCCCGCACGATCGCCGTGAATCTCACGGCTCCCTTTCTCGTGACGCGCGCCCTGGTCCCACATCTCGTGCAGCGCGGGACCGGTCATTTCGTCACCATCGGCTCCATCTCCGACCACGTGGCTTTCACCGGCTCGACCGCCTACGCCGCCAGCAAATTCGGCCTGCGCGGGATGCACGAGGTGCTGCGGGCCGAGCTGGCGCGCACCGGCGTCCGCACCACCCTCGTCTCGCCGGGACCGGTGGACACGCCGATCTGGGACCCGATCGACCCCGATGCGCGGCCCGGATTCACCAAGCGCAACGCGATGCTGCAGGCGGGCGACGTGGCCGAGGCCGTGTTGTTCGCGGTCACTCGGGCCCCGCGGGTCGACGTCACGGAGATCCGGTTGCTGCCCACCGTGTATTCGCTGCGAGGGTAACCAATTGCGGATTGGCGATCGCGGATTGCGGATTGGCAAGGCTGGCTCCCAGGCGCGGTCCGGCGCCGGAATTCAGCACAACTATTCCGCAATCCGCAATCCGCAATCCACAATCGTCGCCGGGCTCTTGCTCGTTTGCGCGCCAAACTCGGCCAGCTCCCAATCCCTCCCCCCGCTGCCGGACACCACCGGCTTCGGCGTTCACGTGCTCGCCATCGCCCGCGCGCCCGACAACGCCATCTGGGTGGGCACCTATGGGCGAGGCATCTTCGTGCTGCGCCCGGGAGCGGGGAGCTGGGAACAGGTGACGCACTCGAGCGATTCGACCGCGCGGTCGATCTCGTTTGATTTCGTCCACGCGTTCGCGTTCGGCCCGGCGGGCGAGATCTGGTACGGCACGGTGGGCAACGGCTGGGGACTGTCGATCGACGGCGGGAAGACCTGGACCAACTGGGAGCTCAAGCAGCTCGGCCCGGAGTGGCAATATGTCGCGCCCAATGGGATCGTCACGCGCGGCGACACTGTGTATGTCGCCACCGCCGACGGCATCAAGCTGTCGTGGGATCGCGGCGCGAGCTGGGCGGAAATCACCGACTCGAGCGGGGCGACGACGGTGTCGCACGCGTGGGGCCGCATCCGCAGCCAGTACGTGTTGGCGCTCGCACGCGGCGCCGACGGCAGCCTGTGGACTGGCCACCTGCGCGGTCTCGCCCACTCGACCGACGGCGGCCGCAGCTGGACGGAGTACCCCACTCCCGTGCGCTGCCCCGGGGTGGACTGCGCAGACCGGGTGCGGGCGCTCGCGCCGGATTCGGGTGGCCTCATGTGGGTCGGATCTGAGCGGGCGCTGTACCGGATCGATCCGGCCCGGGGCGCCTGGCTCGACCACAGGGGGACTCCAGCGTGTCCCGTGGCGGCCGTGGTGAAGGGTTGTCGCACCGCGACGCCGCCGGTGGCGGCCTTGGTGACCACCGCTCCAGGGCGGGCGTACGCCGCCACCCGCGACGGAGTCTACGCCGAGGACGGCGACGCGCTCAATGTGTGCGACATCACCCGCGCCGTCACGGCGCTTGTGATGCTCACGCCGGGGGCCTATGCCGCCGGACGACCGACCGGCATCGCGACCTGCCGCATCGATCAGGGGCTGACCCTGGTGGGCGTGACCTACCAGGAGCGGCCCGACACGGAGGCGCGCGGCACGCGGCACACCTGGTTTGGACGGCCCATCGCGCTCACCGACCAGCCGTACATCGACCAGACGTACCGCTATGGGTCGACCATGGGTGGGAACTTCCAGGAGCACCAGGGCATCGAGTTCAACAACCCCGACGGGACGCCGGTGCACGCGATCGGCGACGGCGTGGTCGTATTCTCCGGTCCGGCGGAGCAGGGGGCGAATACGATCGCCATTCGTCACGACCGCAGGCTCGACGGGCTCTTCGTCTTTTCGACGTATTACCACAACGCGACGCTACTGGCGCGCGTGGGCCAGCGCGTCAAGGCGGGCGACGTGATCGCGCTTGCCGGGAACACCGGCCGCGCGACCAACGACCACCTGCATCTGGAGATCCACGCCGCGCCGTTCGACTCAGTGCCACTGATCGTGGACGCGAACGAGCGGTTCCCGAAGTACACGGTGAACCCCGAGCTCTGGATCCGGCCCCTCCCGGGGACGGGGATCGTGGCCGGCCGGGTATGGGACGCCCAGGGTCGGCCGGCGCCGCAGGTGCGCGTGTACGGCCTCGTCAAGGCGGAGCCGCAGGAGACGCCCTACTCCTACGCCGAGACGTATGGCGAGCACAATCACCCCGATCCCGGGTACCGCGAACACTTTGCCGTCTCGGACGTCGAGCCGGGCGACTACACGCTCGCGGTCGTGGTCGGCGGCAGGCGCATGACCCAGCGCGTGCGGGTCGCAGCGGACCGGGTCACGTGGGTGGAATTCGGCTCCCGTGCACATTGAGCTGACGGAGATGCTGCGCTGCCCGGAGCGACACGAGGAGGCGTTTCTCGTGATGTCGACGGGCGAGATGGTGGGGCGGATGGTCCGATCCGGAATCCTCGCGTGTCCGAGATGCGGGCGGGAGTATCTGATCGTCAAAGGAGTCGCGAACCTCTCGGGAGCCGGGAGCCGGGAGGCGGGAGGCGATCCCGCGGCGCACCCTCCCGTTTCCCGTCTCCCGCCTCCCGTCGACGCCGAGACCCTCCAGGCCCTCCTGGATCTCTCCGGTCCCGGCGGCTATGTCGTTCTCCTCGGCTCCGCCGCGCGGCACGCGGTGGGACTCGCCGGGCTGATGGGCGGCATCCATTTCGTGGGTGTCAACGCCCCGGCCGACGTGGAGGAGCTGCCGGCGTTGAGCTTGCTCGCGTGTGACGCGATGATCCCGCTGCGGCAAGCGATCGCGCGGGCGGTGGTCGTGGGGCGGGACCGGCCGGAGGCGGCGTGGGTCGCCGAGGCGCTGCGGGTGCTGCTCCCGGGCCGGCGGTTGGTGGCCGAGCGCGAGGACGTAGCGGTGCCGGCCGGGCTGACGCGGTTGGCCCTGGGCCAGGGGTTGTTCGTGGGCGAGCGGCGCTGATCACCCTTCGATCGCGGCGGCCGTGGGATCGGTCTCGGCGTACACCCGGTCGATGACGTTCTTGTAGTTTTTCTCGACCTGGCGGCGCTTCACTTTCAGCGACGGGGTGAGCTCGCCGGACTCGATGGTGAAGTCCCGCTCGATCAACACCACCTTTTTCGGCATCTCGAACTTCGCGAGATCGCGCAGGCCGCCGATCACTTCGCGCTCCATCTTGGCCGTGACGTCGGCCAGCCGGATCAGCTCCGCCCG
>DATHGL010000315.1:0-3457 GCA_035317625.1 Gemmatimonadales bacterium
GGGCGTTGGAGAATAGCTGGGGGCGCGAGCGCTGGGTGAGATAGTCGGCCAGGGCGGCCGGGCCGGCCGTGAACCCTCCCGCCGCGCCGCCGAGTGCCTTGCCCAGCGTCGACGTGATGATGTCTACGTCGCCCAGCATGCCGTAGTGCTCGGCACAGCCGCGGCCCGAGCGGCCGAGCACGCCGGTCGCGTGCGAGTCGTCCACGGCGACGACGGCGTCGTACCGGCGCGCCAGCGTCACGATGTCGGGGAGCTTCGCGATGTCCCCCTCCATCGAAAACACGCCGTCGGTGAACACCAGCCGCAGGCGCGCATCCTTCGCTGCGCGGAGCTTGTCCTCGAGGTCCGTCATGTCGGAGTGCCGGTACACGGCGGTCTGGCAGTGTGCGATGGTCTTGGCGAGCCGGATCGCGTCGATGATCGACGCGTGGTTGAGCTGGTCCGAGATCACGATGTCCTGCTCGCCCAGCAACGTCGGGACGAGTCCCTCGTTCGCGTTCCAGCAGCTGACGTACGTGAGCGACGACGCACAGCCGGCGAACCGCGCGAGTGCCTGCTCGAGCTCGCGGTGAATCGTGAAGGTCCCGCAGATGAACCGCACCGAGCCGGTCCCCGCGCCGAACTCGTCGAGGGCGCGTTTGCCGGCGGCGACCACTTCGGGTGCGTTGCACAGACCCAGATAGTTGTTGGACGAGAGAATCATGACCTCGCCGCGCCCTTGCATCTTGGTTCTTGCGGCTTGTGGCGCTTCGAGGTAGTTGAGTCGCTTGTAGACCCCGTCCTGTCTGAACTGCTCGAGTTCGGCCTCCAGCCGGGCGGCGAAGCTCATGCGATCTCCAGGATGATTTTGCCCGCATCGCCCGAGCGGATGGCGGCGAGGGCCTCGTCGATCTTGGCGAGGGGAAACTGATGCGTGATCACCGGCCGGGGATCGAGCAGGCCGGCCGTCAGATAGCGGCGCATCTGGTGCCACGTCTCGTACATCTTGCGGCCGATCACGCCGTACACGGTGATCCCCTTGAAGATGATCTCGGTGGCGAAGTCGATCGGCACCTGGCCCTTGGGGATGCCGAGCAGCTGGACCCGACCCCCCATGCGCACCGCGGCGAATGCCTGGTGCAGCGCGGACGGCACGCCGGACATCTCGCACACCACGTCGGCGCCCTCGCCCCCGGTCTCGGCGAGCACGCGGCGCACGACGTCGTCGGTCGCGGCGTTGATCGTGACGTGGGCGCCCATGCGCTGCGCCAGTGCGAGTCGCTTCTCGTTCACGTCGGAGGCGATCACCCTCGCGGCCCCCGCGGCCCGCGCGATGCCCACGGCGAAGCAGCCGATCGGCCCGCATCCCACGACGAACACACTGCTGCCGGAGACCTCCGCCGTCAGCACCGCGTGGAACGCGTTGCCCATCGGGTCCATCACGGCACCCACGGTGGTCGGGATGCCGTCGAGGGGCAGCACGTTGGTGGCGGGCATGGCGATGTATTCGGCGAAGGCGCCGTCCCGATCCACGCCGATGATCCGGGTGTCGCGGCAGATGTGGCCGTTGCCGGTGCGGCATTGCAGGCAGTGCCCGCACACGATGTGGCCCTCCGCTGTCACCAGCTGGCCGGCCCTGAGCCCGGAGACGGCGTCACCCAGCGCCACGATCTCCCCCGCGAATTCGTGGCCCACGACCAGGGGCGGCTTGAGGCGGCTCTCCGCCCACGCGTCCCAGTCGGCGATGTGCACGTCGGTACCGCACACCCCGGCATGCCGCACGGCGATGAGCACCTCACCCGGCCCGGGCGACGGCTTCGGCACCGTCGCGACCTTCAGGCCGGGGGCGCGTCGCTCTTTGACGATTGCGTGCATCGAGGACCGGTAAACGGGAAGCGAGAAACGGGAAACGTTAGAAGATCGACCGCGTGAAGCCTCCGTCCACCTGGAGCACTGCGCCGGTAATATAGCTGGCACGCTCGGAGGCGAGGAACGCGACGGCGGCGGCCAGCTCGTCGGTCCGGCCCATCCGGCCGAGCGGGATCCCCGCCACCAGCTCCCGCATCACGTCCTGCGACGCCCGCTGCTCGCGCGTGGCGCGAGCCTCCGTTAACTCCGCGATCCGCTCCGTCGCGACGAATCCCGGACACACGACGTTGACGGTGATCCCTTCGGGCGCGACCTCGTCGGCCAGGGCCTTGGCGAAGCCCAGCACGCCGGCGCGCGCCGTGGTGGAGAGGATGAGTCCGGGCAGCGGCTGCTTGGCGGCGACGGAGGCGAGGCAGATGATGCGGCCCCACTGGAGCTTCCGCATGATCGGCACCGCCGCGCGGGCGAGGTGAATGGTGGAGAGCAGGTTCAGCTCGATCGCGCGGTGGAACGCGTCGCCCGTTTGCTGGCTGAACGGGGCTGCCGGGGGACCCCCGGCGTTGCAAAACAGTACGTCGAGCCGGCCCAGCTCGCGGTGCACGTGGTCGACCAGTCCCTCGGCCTCCGCCGCCACGCTCACGTCGGCGACGAACGCCGCGACGCTCTGGCCGGTCTCGGACGCGAGCTGGCGCGCCGCCAGTCCGACGGCGTCCTCGTGACGGCCGTTCACCGCGACGCGGGCGCCCTCTTGTGCCAGCGCCTTGGCCACGGCGCGACCGATACCCTGACTGCTCCCGCACACGAGCGCGACGCGCCCCGCGAGACCGAGGTCCATAGGGCGGGAATCTATTCGGGGCTGTCGGGGGCGGTTAGGGCCTGCACTGCGGAATGTGGAATTCGGAATGCGGAATGGACGTTCGGGCTTCGATTCAGTCCGCTACGGCGACCTGCGCTGCCTCGAGCCGCACGGCGCAGCACTTGAGCTCCGCCATCTTCGCGTAGGGATCGAGCACGGGATTCGTGAGCAGGTTCGCGGCCGCCTCCCGGAAGTGGAACGGGACGAACACCTGCCCCCGGGCGACGCGCTCGGAGATGCGGCACGAGCTCACCATGGTGTTGCGGCGCGACGTGAGCCGCACCGCATCGCCGTCCTCGACGCCGAGCTCGCGGGCGTCGTCGGGATGGATCTCGACGGTCGGCGTCGGCTCGCGCTGGTCGAGGCCCGAGGCGCGTCGCGTCATCGTCCCGGTGTGCCAGTGGTACAGCTGGCGCCCGGTGTTCATGACGAAGGGATACTGGTCGTCGGGCAGCTCGACGGGCGGCGCGTACTCGACCGAGACGAAGACACCCTTCCCGTCGGCGGTGGGGAACCGATCGTCGAACAGAAACGCCGTGCCGGGCGAGTCGTCGGTGGGCACCGGGTACTGCAGGCCCGCGCCCTGGAGCCGCTCGTATGTCGCCCCGCGCCACGACGGCGTCACCTGGGCGATTTCCCGCATGACCTGCTGCGCCTCCGTGAACGGCGTCGTGAGCCCCAGACGGTTCGACAGCTCGATCAGGATCTCCAGGTCGCCACGCGCCTGCCCCGGCGTGGCGACCGCCTTGTGGG
>DATHGL010000316.1:0-3440 GCA_035317625.1 Gemmatimonadales bacterium
GTGGCTGCCGGCGACACGCTCATTTTCGCAACCGACGGGATCAAGGAGGGCTTCGCCGAGCAGCTGCCGGCCGATGCGACACCGCAACAACAGGCCGATCACATCCTCACTCGGCACGGCAAGGGCACAGATGATGCTCTCGTGCTGGTCGCTCGGTATCGAGGCGGCGCCGGGACGAGCGGATGACCCACCCGATCCGGATGAACCCCTCGCCCCTGTCCGCCGTGCCGCGCAAGGAGGACGTGGGGCGCTTGCGGATTTTGGTGGTGGCCGCCGAGGGCGGCGGCACCGGCGGCCTGGTGCAAAATCTCCGGCAATGGGCCGACGACGGCCGGCTCGAGATCGACACGGCGCCGGACCTGCCGCGCGCGGTGCGGCAGCTCGCGAGCCAGCGCTGGGACCTGGTGGTGGCGGTGCTGGGCGAGCACCCGGACGACGACCTGTCGTGGTGGATCGATACGCTGCGCGCAGCGGCAGGCAGCCCACGGCTCATCGCCGCCGCGCAAGCGCCCTCCATGGGTCTCGTGCTGCGTGCGGAGAAGGCTGGGGTGCTCGACGTCCTGTCCCTGCCCGTACGCCGGGACGAGCTGATGCGGACGCTCGAGCGGCTCCGTGCCATGAGCAGCGAGACTGGGGCGGCTCCGCTCCCGGCGGTCGAGCCGTACGCGGTCGGCCCGTACGCGCTCGTCGGGCGAAGTCCGGCGATGCTCGACGTCTACAAGCTGCTGGCCCGGGTCGCGGGGAGCGCCGCGACTGTGTTGGTGCAGGGGGAGTCCGGGACGGGCAAGGAGGTCGTGGCTCGCGCGCTCCATCTCAACGGCCCCAAGGCGTCGGGTGCGTTCGTGGCGGTGAACTGTGCCGCCATCCCCGAGAACCTGCTCGAAAGCGAGCTGTTCGGTCACGAGAAGGGGGCCTTCACCGGCGCGGTCACACGCAAGATCGGGCGGTTCGAGCAAGCGACGGGCGGGACCCTGTTTCTCGACGAGATCGCGGACATGAGTCTCGCGCTGCAGGCGAAGATCCTGCGCGCCGTCCAGGAGCGCGAGATCGAGCGGGTCGGGGGAGGCGAGACGATTGCGGTGGAGGTGCGGTTGATCGCGGCGACCAACCGCGATCTCAAGGAGGCGATCAAGCAGGGCCGATTCCGCGAGGACCTCTACTATCGGCTCGCGGTCATCACCATCCGACTGCCCACGCTGGCGGAGCGCGGGGACGATCTTGTCCTGCTCACCGCCTACTTCGTGCGCCAGTTCGCCGAGCGCTACGGCAAGCAGATCCATTCGATCTCCGACCGCGCGCTGGATCTGCTGCGCGGCCACTCGTGGGTCGGGAACGTGCGCGAGCTGCGCAATGTGATCGAGCGAGCCGTGATCGTGGCGGGCGACGACACGCTGCGGGCGGAGCACCTGCCGGACGAGCTGCGGGGCGAGGCGGCGACGCTCGCCGAGCGGCCCCAGGACGGCATGTTGGCCCTGGCGGAGGTCGAAGCGCGACACATCGCCCGCGTCCTGGGGCATACCGGCGGCCAGATCGGCGCGGCCGCCGAGATCCTCGGCATCCATCGCAATACGTTGACGCGGAAAATGAAGGAGTACGGGTTGTGACCGGTCCCGCGCCGGTACGCGTCGAGAAGGCGCTCGGGTTGATGCCCGAGCTCGAAGCGCTCGATCCGCTGCGGGCGTTGCTCGTGTCCATCGCGCGACCCGACGAGCGGGCGCTGTGGTCGAGCTCCGGCCCGTACCTGACGCTGGGGAAGCGCGGCGTCCAGCCGGACGAGCTGCGCCGCCGGATGCCGCAGGCGTTTCACCGCATCACCGAGCATCTGCAGGTCCTGTACAAGGCATACGTGGAGGCGCTCGAGTGCCAGCAGCGCGCTGATTCCGCGGGCGTGGTGGCGGCGCTGCTCCGGGCCGGTCGGCTGGAGGAAGACGTTGGCCGGTTCACCCAGGCGCGGGCCTGGTACGGGGTGGCGCTCGGGGTCGCGGAGGCGCTCCAGGACCGCCGCCCCGAGGTGGAGTCGCTGCGTGCGGTGGGCTACGTGTATCTCGCCCTGGGACAGCCCGCCGAGGGCGCGCGCCATTTCCAGCGCGCGCTCGCGCTCGCCGAGGCGGAGTTCGACCAGGCGGGGGCGACCGGCGCGTGCGAAGGGCTGGGGGACACCGCGCTGGCCCAGGAGCAGTGGGCCGGTGCCTACGCGTGGTACAGCCGGGGGCTCCGGCTGGCCGACGCCGCGGGAGACGCGTCCCGGGCGGGACGGCTGGAGCGCCAGCTCGGCGTGTTGGCGCGGCAGCAGGGCGACCTGACTGCGGCCGGCGACTTCCTGCATCGCGCCCGCGAGCGCTTCGAGTCTGCCGGCGCGGCGGACGAAATGGCGCGCGTGCTCAACGAGCAGGGACGGCTCGACGCTCAGCTGGGGCGCTACAACGCGGCAGCAGCGGCGTACCGGGAAGCGGTGGCCTGGGCGCAGCGGGCCCCGCGGGACGCGGGTCTCGAGCTGTCGATCCGTCTGAACCTGGCGGAGCTGGATCTCGAGGCGGGCCGCCTGCTCGAGGCCGAGGCGGAGCTGCGACGCGCGGAGCAGGTCGCGATCGGCGGCAACGTCATGCGCCGCCTGCCGCAGGTCTACACCTTGATGGGGCGGCTGCGCGGGGCGCAGGAGGACGAAACGGGCTTCGTGTTTTTCGAGCAGGCCCTCGAGTTGGCCCAGGCGCTGGACCGCTCGCTCGCGACTGAAGCGCAGGTGTATCTCGCGTACGGCTTGTTCCGCAGCCGGCTGGGTCAGCAGGACGAAGCCCGCGCCTACCTCGAGCGCGCCCGCGAAATATTCGACTCCTTGGGAGAGGCGGTCGAGCGCGAGCGCGTCGAGGCACAGCTGCGCACGATGTCGGCCTGACCGCCGGGTCAGTCGTTTGTCAGCGGGTTCTTCGCTGGGACCGTGTCGGGCTTGGACGTCGCTCCCTTCTTCTTCTGCGGCGCGGCCTTGGCGGCGGTCTGGGGTTTGGTCGCTGCTCCTCGGCCCGGTGGTGTGGCGTGCTGCGTATCGCCGCTCCCGCACGCAGCGAGACCGATCAACGCGACGGCTGCCAAGACGGTCCTCGTCATACGGCCCTCCGGACGGGGTTCGGGTTCCAATATACGACCGGGGCCGCCGCTCGGCGTCATACCCGGTCCCGCAGGAGGGGCCGGGTGAGGCAGGTCGGGCCCCCGCCTCCCTTGACACAAATCTCCCGCCCGGCGAACTCGTGCACCGTCGCGCCGGCGCGCTCCAGCCGGGCGCGGGTCCCTGGATTGCCGGCGACCATCACCACCTGGCGCGGGCCGATCGCCAGCACGTTGCATCCGAGGGTGTCGAACTCGGAGCTCGGCACCTCGACGAGCTCCAGGCGGCGCGCCCTCAGCGCCTCGTGGAACGGGACCGGCAGGAGCGGCGCGTAGACGAG
>DATHGL010000317.1:0-2487 GCA_035317625.1 Gemmatimonadales bacterium
CCGAGACGACAAGAGGATCACCTCCCGCGCGATGATCTCGGTGGTGTATCGCGTTTGCTTCTCGCGATCTTCCCACGTCCGGTACTCGACGCGCCCCTCGACGTAGATCCGGTCCCCCTTCTTCATGTACTTCTCGGCCAGATCCGCCAACTGGGCGCCTTTGTTGTTCCAGCAGATCACGCGATGCCATTCGGTCTTTTCCTGCTTCTCCCCACCCTGCCCCGTCCACTGCCGACTGGTCGCGAGCGACACCGTGGCGACGCGGGAACCGTTGTTGGTGCTCCGCACCTCGGGATCGGCCCCCAAGTTCCCGATTAGCATGACTTTATTGAGGCTCCGGCTCACAACAGACCTCCAGACGCTAGGCGGGTCGGAGACCAAGGGCGTCAACAGTATATGACCCGCAAGTTATTCTGTCAATCAAAGATACGCCACTTGTGCTAAAGTTTTGCAGACCCCCTCTCGGCCAGGATGGTCGCCCGAAGGACGACGGCATCCTCCACCGGTCGCCGGTAGTAGCGAGCACGGCGGGTGACCTCGCTGAACCCCAACGACTGATACAGCTGACGCGCGCCGGCGTTCGACTCGCGCACCTCGAGGTACACATGGCGCACTCCCCGGGCGGCGAGCAACCGCAGCACGCCCTCCACCAGCGCGCGCCCGACACCCTGGCGTCGATGCGCTGGTGCGACCCCGAGGTTCAAGATCTCTCCCTCATCGGCGGCGCGCTGTGCCACGACGTACCCGACCACGCTGCCGCGTGAGAGGGCGACGAGGAACGGGACCCCAGCGGGAATGCACTCCGCAACGTCGTTCGCCGACCAAGGATCGGAGAAGACGGCACGCTCGATCGCGGCGACGTCGGCGATGTCAGCCAGCCGAGCGGGGCGAATCGCGTAGCGGCCGGCCGTGGCGCGCCTCCCATCTGACCTGCGCTTCTGCGGGACGTCCGTACGCCGGCTCCGCCGTCGTCGGGTCGGCGAGCACGCGTTCGGCGCCCGCGCGGCCCAGCAGCCCGAGAAGCTGGGTGGCCGCGGGGGGCAAGCTCTCGAGCGGCACCGGTGCGGTCCCGAGCCAGCGGGTGACGTCCGCGGCGTACCGCGCGGCGCCATCGCCCACGACGAGTCGGGGCCGCGCCGGGGCGAGCCGCGCGAGCTCCGCCACGGTGAGCACGGCGGGCGCCACCAGCGTGTCCACGCGATCGGCGTGGAAGACGTAGATGGCCCCGTACACCTGGCCGCGCAGGGCGTCGAAGCAGGCCGCCACGGGCTCCGGTCCGATCTGCCGGGCCCCTCCCGCAGCGGCGGCCATGAGGGACGGAATGGCCCGGAGTTCGAGTCCGGCTTCCTGGGCGAGCCCTTTGGCCGCCGCCCAGCCGATGCGGAGCCCGGTGAAGCTCCCGGGCCCATCGGCGACCACGATGCCCTCGAGGTCCCACGGGCGCAGGCCCACCCGCTGGAGGGCGAAGTCGACGAGGCGGATCACTTCGGCGGCATGCCGCCGCGCTCCCTGGACATGCGCCCCGCTCTGAGCCGCCGGCGGTCGGCCGGCGGCGACGCTCGCGATATCGGTCGCGGTGTCGAGGGCGAGCCAAACCCCGCCCATCAGCCCCTCCACGATTTCGGATTGCGGATTGTCGATTGTGGATTGGAAGTTCCCCCTTCGATTCCGCAATTCGCAATCCGCACTCCGCAATCACGCACCGCGAGTCTAGTCGTCACCGAATCTCCTCCAGCTCTCGCGTGTCCGGCTCGGCACCGTAGCTCAGTTGGAAGTGCCGGTCCAGCGGCGGCGCCCATGCCCCCGCGCGCTCGGGCCACTCGATCAGCACGATCGCCCGGTCGCGCACCATGTCGTCGAACCCCAGGTCCCGCGCGTCCGCCGGCGTCGTGAGGCGGTAGCAATCGACGTGATAGACGGGACGACCGTCGGGTGTCTGGTAGTGGTGCACGAGCGCGTAGGTCGGGCTGGTGGCGAGCACCTGGGCGCCGAGCCCTCGGCAGATGGCCTGGACGAGGGTCGTTTTCCCGGTCCCGAGCTCGCCGGAGAGCCCCACGACCGCCGGCGCCGCCAAGTCGCGCCCGAGGGTCTCACCGAACCGGCTGAGAGCGTCCGCGGACAGGCGCATGGCGTACGGCGTCGCCGTCAGCCCGGAGCTCCAGAATCTGGTCGCGGAGCACGGCGGCGAGCTCGAAATCGAGCTCTTCGGCGGCGGCCTGCATCTGGCTCTCGAGTAGCTTGATCAGCGCCTCGCGCTCGGTGGCGTCGGCGGGCCGCCGGACCCCCGCCGCGTCGGGTTTAGCGGTCTTCGCGTCCGCGAACCGCGTCGCGAAGCGCACCTGGTCCACGGACTTGACGATCGAGCGCGGGGTGATGCCGTGCTGCGCGTTGAACTCGAGCTGCGTCTGCCGCCGGCGGCTCATCTCGTCGAGGGCGCGCTGCATCGAGCCGGTCATACGGTCGGCATAGAGGATCGCTCGCCCATGG
>DATHGL010000318.1:0-2419 GCA_035317625.1 Gemmatimonadales bacterium
GCGACCACCGCGCCCGCGCCCAGTGGGACAACTGGCTCAAGGACCTGCGCACAGAGCTGTACCAGCTCCTTTACGAACAGCCGATCTATCCCAAGAACCTCTATCTCGAGCGCGAGCCGATGAAGCACGCGGAGTACAAGAAGAAGGTGATCGAGCCTCAGATCAAGCTTCTGCAGGACCGTGGCGTCTGGGCCAAGCCGGCCCGCTGATGCGAACCTCTTAACGACCGGCGAGGGCCGCCCACACCCGCTCCGGTGTGAGCGGCATGTCGATGTGCCGGATGCCCAGGTGCGATAGCGCGTCCACCACGGCATTCTGGACGGCCGGTGTCGACCCAATCGTCCCCGACTCGCCTACCCCCTTTGCGCCGAGGGGATTGTTTGGACTGAGCGTTTCAGTTGTCGCGGTGACGACTTGTGGGATTTCGCCGATGCTGGGAATCAAGTAGTCGAGCAGCGAGGCCGTGCGCGGCGAGCCCTGGTCGTCGAACACAACCTCCTCGAGGAGCGCCTGCCCGACGCCTTGCGCTATTCCTCCGTGGACCTGCCCCTCGGCGAGAAGCGGGTTGATGATGCGACCGCAGTCGTCGACCGCGAAAAAGCGCGTCAGGCGCGCGTCACCGGTCTCCACGTCGACCTCGACCACGGCGCAATGAGCGCCGAACGGGTAGCTGCCGTCTCCCGCGAAGTCCGTCTCGGCCGCGAGGCCCGGCTCCATCCCCTCGGGGAGCATCTCACGGTTGGCGGCGGCAGCGGCCAATGAAGCCCACGAGAGCGAGCGCTCAGGAACGCCGGCCACGCCGACCGTCCCCGCGAGAAAGACGATGTCGTCGGGACTCGCTTCGAGCAGGTGCGAAGCCAGGTCGCGTGCCTTGTGACGCACCTCGCGTGCGGCCTGGTGCACTGCGGAACCGCCGTGCTGCATCGAGCGTGAGCCCACCGTGCCCGTGCCGCGCTCGACTGCGTCGGTGTCTGAATGGATGAGGCGCACTGAGTCCAGAGGCAGGCCGAGCTGCTCGGCCGCGATCTGTGCGAGCGAGGTCTCGTGGCCCTGTCCGAACGAGGTCGTGCCGCATCGCACGGTGGCAGTTCCGTCCGTCTCGATCCGCACCGCGCCCCACTCAGGGCCGATCCCAACGGCGGTCACCTCGACGTAGACAGAAAGCCCGATCCCGAGCTGCAGGCGGTCGCCGTTCTCCCGGCGCCGCGGTAGGCGGCGAGCGGTGTCGTGTTAGTGACGACGCAGTGTGCCTCGTAGTCGATCGCGGGAATCGCGTAGACGCCGGACGACATCTGCCCCGTAAGGAAGGGCAGGAACGACGCGATTCCTGGATAGGCGCCGATGTCGGCAACGACGCGGGCGCGCAGTCCGACCAGGCGGCCGTCACGCGTGGCCCCCAGCTCCACGTGCTGCACCTGGCCGCGCCCGTGCGTCATTGCGACCAGGTTCTCGGAACGGGTCTCGATCCACTTGACCGGGCGGGTGAGCTTTCGCGCGACCGCCGCCACGACTATCAATTCAGGCCGGGCCCCGGCTTTGGCCCCAAAGCCCCCGCCCATGTCGCCGACGACGACGCGGATGGCGCTCTCGGCCAAGCCGAGCGATGAGGCTATCTCGGCGCGAAGCCCGAAGGGGGTCTGGCTCGTCGCCCAAATGTTCAGCCGCCCGGCTTCGGGTACCACCAGGATCGCCTCCGGCTCCATCGGCACCGGTGCCAGCCGCTGGTTCACGAAGCGGCCCCGGATCGTCACCTCTGCGCCGGCCAGGACGTCACCGTCGCCTTGAGGCGCGAAGTGGCCGGCCGCGTTGGACCCGTGAGCGGGAAAAAGCAGGACCGAGCCCGCATGGCGGGCGGCCTCGGCATCGACAACAACTTCAAGAGGCTCGAGATCGAGGCCGACAAGCTGGGCAGCGTCCGCCGCCGCTTGTGGGCTTTCCGCGACGACGAGCGCCACCGGCTCGCCAACGAAACGGACTCGCCCATCGGCGAGGGGCGGCCGGGCGAAGACCTCCGGCACCATTTGGAAGCCGACGCGGGCGGGAAGACCGAGGTCGGCGGCGGTGAACACGGCCATGACGCCATGCGCCGCAGTGGCGGCGGCGACATCCACCGCCCGAATCGTGGCGTGGGCCAGAGTTGACCTCACGAAGGCCACGTGAAGGCACTGGTCCGGCTGGAGGTCGTCGACATAGCGGCCCATGCCGGTGATCAGGCGAGGGTCCTCGCGCCTCCGGACGGCGTGACCCAGAATCGAGCCGGGCGTCAGGGTCTGCATGGCAAGGGGAGGGTAACGTGTCACCGACGCCACGACAACCTCTGCTCTGCGCATGTTCAGCGGCGGAGAGGTGGCGTTCAAATCCCGGGCCCCCGACCCAGATCGTCGATACGCTTATGTAATGCGACCCCTTCGGTATTCCA
>DATHGL010000319.1:0-2675 GCA_035317625.1 Gemmatimonadales bacterium
CCGCCATCGCGCTGTCGCTCACGCTCACCCTGGTGTTCCGGCCCGTGGGCGCGTTCATCTTCGGCCTGCTCGCCGACCGCTACGGCCGCCGGCTGCCGCTGATGATCGACCTGGTGTTCTACTCGGTCGTCGAGGTGCTCACGGGCCTGGCGCCGAACTACACCACGTTCCTCGTGCTGCGCGCGCTGTTCGGCATCGGCATGGGCGCGGAATGGGGTGTCGGGGCGTCGCTGGTGATGGAGAAGGTCCCGCCCCGCTACCGCGGCGTCGTGTCGGGACTGCTGCAGCAGGGCTATGCGTTGGGGTATCTGCTCGCGGCGGTCTGCTACCTGTTCGTGTTCCCGCGCTGGGGATGGCGTCCGTTGTTCTTCATCGGCGGGCTACCCGCGCTGCTCGCCCTCTTCGTGCGCGCGCGCGTGCGGGAGTCGGACGTGTGGCGCGAGACGCGCCACGAGACGTGGAGCGGGCTGGGCCGGGCGATCGCGTCGAACTGGAAGCTGTTCCTGTACCTGACCATCCTCATGGCGATGATGAACATGGTCTCGCACGGCACCCAGGACATGTACCCCACGTTCCTCGAGCGGGACTGGCACTTCGGGCCCACCGGCCGGGCCGCACTCACCGCGTTCTCCCAGGTGGGCGCGCTGGTGGGCGGGGTGCTGTGCGGCCTCTACTCCGACCGGCTCGGCCGGCGGCGTACCATCGGACTGGCGTTGGCGGGCGCGGTGGTGACCATCCCCATCTGGGCGTTCGCGCCCGCGCTCCCGCTCCTCGTGGCGGGCGCGTTCATCATGCAGTTCTTCGTCCAGGGCGCCTGGGGCGTGATCCCGGCGCACCTGAATGAGCTCTCACCGGATGCGGTGCGGGGCTTCCTGCCGGGCTTTGCCTACCAATGCGGCGTGGCGGTCGCGAGCCAGATCCCGCACGTGCAGGCACTGTTCGCCCTCCACAGGAGCTACGCGACGGCCATGGCGCTCTCCGCTGCGACCGTGTTCATTCTCGGCGCGGTGGTCGCCGGGCTCGGGCCGGAGCGCCGAGGAGTGGCGTTCGGGCGCGTTGCTCCATAGCCTTAGGGCCATGACGACGTTCGTCAAAGCGACCCAGGCCTACCAGCAGGGGCAGCGCACCCTGCCCGGGCGCTATTACACGTCGCCCGACATCTACGCCGAGGAGCAGGAGCGCATCTTCGCGCGCCGCTGGGTGTGCGTGGGCCGCGCCGCCGACGTTGCCGACGCGGGCGACTACGTGTCACGGGCGGTGGCGGGGGAGAGCCTGATCGTGGTGCGCGGGCAGGACGGGACCCTGCGGGCGTTCTACAACGTGTGCCGCCACCGCGGCACCCGTTTGTGCGACGCGGGCTCCGGCCACCTCTCCGAGACGATCCAGTGTCCCTATCACGCCTGGACCTACACGCTCGACGGCACGCTGATCGGCGCACCACACATGAACGAGGTAGCGGGATTCGACAAGCGGGACTACCCGCTGCACACCGTCGCGCTCGCCGAGTGGGAAGGGTTCGTCTTCGTCAACCTGGCCGAAGCGCCGGAGCCGTTCGCCCGCGCCTTCGCACCGCTCGCGGGCCGGTTCAGCCGCTTCAACCTCGCCAGTCTGCGCTCGGGCGGCCGCATCGACTACGACGTGCACGCCAACTGGAAGCTCGTGTTTCAGAATTACTCCGAATGCCTGCACTGCCCCATCATCCACCCGGCGCTCGCCAAGCTGACGCCGTACACCAGTGGGGAGAACGACCTGTTCGACGGACCCTACCTCGGCGGCTACATGGTGATCACGGCGCCCGGCGGCAGCCTCACGCTGAGCGGCCGAGCCTGCGGCCCGGCGGTGGGAGACCTACCGGCGGAAGAGCAGAATCGGGTCTACTTCTACACGATCTTTCCGAACCTGCTGCTGTCGTTGCACCCGGACTACGTGATGCTCCATACCCTGTGGCCGGCGGGACCGGAGCGCACCGCCATCAGCTGCGAATGGCTGTTCCACCCCGGCGCGTTCGGGCAGCCGGGCTTCGATCCCGACGACGCCGTGCGCTTCTGGGACGAGACCAACCGCCAGGATTGGAACATCTGCGAGCGCTCGCACGCCGGGATCGCCTCGCGGGCCTACCAGCCCGGCCCGTACTCCCCGCGGGAAGGCATCGCGGCGGCGTGGGACCGGGAGTTCCTCAGGGCCATCGGTCACGCGCGCTGACCGCGTGGCGCCATGGCGACCCTCCGTCTCAAAACGGAACAATCGACGCGCCAGGAGTATAACACACGCATGCGCCCCCGCGGAGCTGGGCATCTGTGGCGGTACCGTTGTGCGATTTCTTCGACTGGACGAGCCACCGTCGCTGCGACGAGCCCGCCACCTGGGTGACGCACCAGAGCTTCGGGCCCGGCGCCCGCCATTACTGCGACGCCCACCGGCCTCCGCGCGCGCACCCGATGGCGCCGGCTCCCGCTCCGGCGGCCGGACCGAAACCACGTAAGCGCCGCCACAAGGCCTGACCGCAGATGGTGCGGGCCTATCGCTTCCGCAGGTAGGCATCGGTCTTGTTGAGCCAGTCCTCGCGCGGCGGGTAGAACACGTCCACGTCGAGGGTGTCCTCGAGCGCGCGGGCGAGGTGCTGCACCTGCCGGGGAACGTGCCGCACGAGGCGCGCGCGCTCGAGGACACCCTCG
>DATHGL010000320.1:0-6319 GCA_035317625.1 Gemmatimonadales bacterium
AGGATCAGCGCAGGATGCATAGGCGACAATGTACTGGGAGAAGCCGAGTATCGCCGATCAGACGCAGACTCTGCTCCGTCGTGTCGCAAGGGCCACACCGACGAAGTACCTTTCCCGATGGAAGAAAATCCGGGTGCATGGCCCCAATTGCCGTTGAGCGATTGGGCGGACACGTATGCGACGCTGCATCGCTGGACGCAGATCGTCGGGAAAACGCGCCTCGCCCTGGCGCCAATGCAAAATCACTGGTGGCAGGTCACACTGTACCTCACCGCTCGCGGACTGGGCACATCGCCGATGCCGTATGACAGGGGCAGCTTTGAGGTCGAATTCGACTTCGTGGACCACCGGCTGGTGATGCGGAGGAGTGACGGCGCGCCGCAGAGCATCCCCCTGGCCCCTCGATCCGTCACCGACTTCTACCGCGAGTACATCGGCATGCTGGCGGCGCTCGGCGTCGAGACGAAGATCTGGCCGGTTCCCGTGGAGATCGCGGACACGACGCCCTTCCCCGCAGATCGCGTGCACGCGTCGTACGACGCCGGAGCGGCGAACCGCTGCTGGCGGATCCTGGCGCACACGGATCGCGTGCTGAAACAGTTTCGGGGTCGCTTCCTCGGGAAGTCCAGCCCATCGCATTTCTGGTGGGGATCCTTCGACCTGGCGTGCACGCGCTTCTCGGGACGCCGCGCGCCACCGCACCCCGGAGGGATCCCGAATTGCCCCGACTATGTCACGCGCGAGGCGTACTCGCACGAGTGCAGCAGCGCCGGATGGTGGCCCGGAACAGTGGGTGGGCCAGTGGCGGAGCCCGCGTTTTACGCGTACGCCTATCCCGAGCCCGCGGGCTTTTCAGACGCCGCGGTGCGCCCGGCTGCCGCGATCTATCAACCCACGATGCGTGAGTGGATCCTGCCGTACGAGGCAGTGCGAGTCGCGCGCGATCCGGAGGGGGCGTTGCTCGAATTCCTGCAGAGCACCTACGAGGCCGCTGCTGAACGCGGTGGGTGGGATCGCGTCGGGCTCGAACGAACGTAAAGGACGGAAGGGCCGGACAGCGCCCCTCCGTCTTTTGGCTGCCTGCCTGCCTCTGCCTCTTAGTTCGTGACCGCGGTGCCTGTGATCGTCACGTCGGCCTTCGCCCACGCGTTCCCGTCGAACGTTCCGCGCGTCAGGGTGATGCCCGCCCCGCCGAGGATCGTGCCGCTGAAGTGCGAATCCGTCATGGTCGCGCCCTGAGCGACCCACCACGTCACATTGCCCGGCTGCCCGCCGCCGGCCATGACCACCGAGAAGCTACTACCCGTGAGGGCGCCGGTCCCGCCGGTCCCGATCTTGAACGTCCAGCTCCCGTCCGAGGGCCCGTCGAGCGTCAACACGCCCGTCAACGTCGCCGCCGCATCGAAGCAGTAGACACCGGGCGACAGCGTCACGCCGGCGAGGGTACCCGTCAAGGTCGTACAGACGTCCCCCAGCTTGGGGGCGAGCGTCGCGTACGTGCCGAGGAAGTCATTGAACGCCTGTGTGGCGACTGAGTCCCCCACGTGAGGCGTCCCCGTCATGGGGCACGTGGTCTGGGTGACCGAGCCGCTGGGGGTGGCGAGGAAGGTGCCCACCTCTCCGGTGATGTTCCCGTCCGTACACGTGACCGCCGCGTTGGCGAGCACCGTGAAAGTCGACGCCACGGCCGACACGTTGTAGGCCGAGGGCGCGTTGATGTTGGAAGCGGAGTCGCTGCACGCCGCGAACAGCAGCGCGAATGCTCCGAGGACTCCCGTGGCAAATTTGGGCATCGAACGAATATGAGTGGACATATGTGGATCTCCTTGGGTTTTAGCGTTGCGAAAGTGCATCACTGAGGGTAGCGGGGATGCCGCTGCACACCCATCGCACGAACGGCTGAAAGAGTAAGTACGCCTGTTGAGGGAGGGGGCTACGGGGTCCTACGGGGTGCTACGAGGCCCTACGCGGTGCCCTCTCGATGGGAATACGCGGCGATCTGTAACCGCGTGTGCAACGCCAACTTCTCCATGACGTTGCGAACGTGACTCTTGACGGTGTGGGTCGCGATGTTGAGGCGTTGGGCGATCTCCTTGTTGCTCAGCCCCTCGCCGATGAGCTCGATCACTTCGCGCTCGCGTGGTGTCATCCGCACGTCTTCGAGCACGTGCGCGGGCTCCTGTCCGTCGGCCTCCCGCGCGATCTGGGAAAAGAGCGATTCCGTCATGCGGGGCGGCAACACCTTCTTTCCCGCGGCGACCGACCGGATCGTCCCGACCAACTCGTCAAAGGTGGCGTCCTTGAGGACGAACCCGGAGACCCCCGCGTTCACGAACTCCCTGATCTCCTCATTCACCGGGAGGAGATCCATCACGATGATCTTCGCGCCCGGATTCTCTTGCGTGAGTGTGGCGGCCACGCGCAGGCTGTCCTGGTCGCGCAGCCCCACGTCGAGCAGCAGCACGTGCGGCTTCGTCTCGGCCAGCAAAGGCGAGCCGGCGACGTCCGAGGAGACGACCCGCACGTCCGTGAGTCTGTTGAGCATCGCCGTGAGCGCTTCGCGCACCAGGCGATTGTCGTCGATGATGGCAACCGTGATCGTGTCGCTCGGAAGCATGCGAAATAAAGGTAGCATGAACTGGCGGCCCGTTGCGTCCGACCCTCGGGTATGGTACTCTGCTTCGGAAGGCTGATCGCGTGATGCAGGTGGCTGACATCGAGACTTCCCCCACGACGCCCCCAGACGGGGCGGCGGGCGCCGTGCCCGCCGCCCAGCGGCTATTGCTCGATATCATCGACACCGTCCGGGAGCCCCTCATTGTCCTGGACGCCGAATTCCGCGTCACGCAAGCCAATCGCGCGTTCTTTCGCACCTTTCGGGTCGAGCCCCGGGACACGATCGGCAGAGTCCTCTTCACGCTCGGCGACGGCCAGTGGGACATAGCACCCCTCCGCGAGCTGCTGCGCGACCAGCTCGCCGTGGACCCGCAATTGAATGATTTCGACGTCGATCGTCGGTTTCCTGGCATCGGCCGCAAGATCATGCTGCTCAACGCCCGGCTCGTGTCGCAAGGACCCACCCTTCCGCGGATCATCCTCCTGGCGATCGAAGACATCACGGAGCGCCGCTTCACCGAATGGCGCCTGGCGGAGCAGCATCGGGAACTGCAACGCTCGAACGCCGCGCTGGACGAGTTCGCGTCCGTCGCGTCCCATGACTTGCAGGAGCCGGTGCGCAAGATCCTGTCGTTCGGCGACCTGCTGAACACGTCCGCGGGGCCGCTGCTCGCAGGTCCGGCCAAGGAGTACCTCACACGCATGCTCGGCGCGGCCGCCCGCATGCGAAGCCTCATCAGAGACCTGCTCTTGTATTCTCAGGTGACCACGAGCGCCCAACCGTTCGTCTCCACGGACCTCGCCCGGATTGCCGGTGAGGTCGTCGCCGACCTCGAGACGGCCATCGCGGAGTCGGGCGGCCGCGTGGAGGTCGGGGAGTTGCCGGTGATCGCTGCCGATCCGCTCCAAATGCGCCAGCTGCTACAGAACCTGCTCGGCAATGCGCTCAAGTACCGCCGGAGCGACACGCCGCCGGTGGTCCGGCTCAGCTGTGCGAGCCGCGACGACCAGTATCGGACGATCACCGTGACCGACAACGGGATCGGATTCAACGAGAAGCACGCGGGAAAGATCTTCGGTATGTTCGTGCGACTCCACGGCCGGGCGGAGTACGAAGGCTCCGGCATTGGCCTGGCGATTTGCCGCAAGATCGTCGAGCGGCACGGCGGCACGATCGCCGCGACGAGCACGCTCGGCGAGGGGGCGACCTTCACCGTCACACTGCCGGTCACGCAGGCGGCCATAGGGTACCTGTCATGACGCAAGACAAGAACAAGATTCCGATCACGATTCTCGTCTGCGACGACGATGAGGACGACCGGATGCTCACCAAGCAGGCCCTGGAAGGCGCGCACATATCGAACAGCCTGCGCTTCGTCGGGGACGGCGAACAGCTGCTCGACTACCTCTACCAGCGCGGAGAGTACGGGGGCGAGACCGGGAAGGCCCCGCGCCCCGGATTGATCCTGCTGGACCTCAACATGCCGAAGATGGATGGACGCGAGGCCCTGAAGGTGATCAAGGGAGACAAGACGCTGAACGACATTCCGATCGTCGTGCTCACCACGTCCGGACTCGACCAGGACGTCATCCGCAGCTACCAGCTGGGCGTGAACTCCTTCATTACGAAGCCGGTGACGTTCGCGGGGCTGGTGGAGGCGATGAACGTGCTCGGCCGCTACTGGCTCCAGATCGTGGAGCTGCCGCCACCGGTTCCGTAGGAAACGAGATGGCTCCGAGTCACGAGGGTCCGCGCCTCGCCGCGGCGCTGGCTGGTCGCTACCGCATCGAGCGGGAGCTGGGCCGCGGCGGCATGGCCACGGTCTATCTGGCGCATGATCTGAAGCACGACCGGCCGGTCGCCCTCAAGGTGCTGCGGCCTGAGATCGCCGCGTCCCTCGGCGCCGAGCGGTTCCTGCAAGAGATCGCCATTACCGCTCGGCTGGACCATCCCCACATTCTCACGTTGATCGATTCGGGAGAAGCCCACGGGTTCTTGTTCTACGTCGTCCCGTATGTCCGTGGCGAGTCGCTCCGGGCGAAGCTGACACGGGAGAAACAGCTCCCCCTCGACGACGCCGTACGCATCACGCGGCAGGTGGCGAGTGCGCTCGATTACGCCCACCGTCAAGGCGTCGTCCACCGGGACGTGAAACCGGAGAACATCCTGCTGCACGAGGGCGAGGCGATGGTGGCCGACTTCGGCGTCGCGCTCGCGGTGATTCAGGGAGCGGCCGACCGCCTCACCGAGACCGGGCTGTCGGTCGGCACGCCGCAGTACATGAGTCCAGAGCAGGCCGCCGGCGACCGCGAGCTGGACGCGCGCAGTGATATCTACTCACTGGGAGCGGTGCTGTACGAGATGTTGGCGGGTGAACCGCCGCACACCGGCCCGACAGCGCGGGCCGTGATCGCGAAGCTGCTCACGGAGGCACCTACACGGCTCCACGTCGTGCGCGACGATGTCCCGGCGGCAGTGGAGGCGGCGGTCGGCACGGCACTGGCCAAGCCGGCGGCTGGCCGGTTCGCCTCTGCCGCCCAATTCGCCGCAGCGCTGTCCGGGGGAGGCACGCGCGTCCCCGTGGGTCGCGGCCGGTCGCGAACCTGGCGCGCGCTCACCGCGGTCGCAGGCATCGCCGCCGTCCTCGCCGCCGTCTCGGGCTGGCAGAGCTGGCGGGCGTCTTATCGTCCGCTCGTGATCATGATGGACTCTCCGCATCCGGATCGCACCTATGACGAGGAAACGATCCGGACGAGCGGCACGAATGCGGACGTGATCAGCGACATCCTCGCCGACCTGCCGATCGTGCGCCAGAAGGAAACGGGCGGGCCGGGCTGGCACCGCTACGACGAGATCGTTCGCTTCCATCCCACTCTCATCGTCATGCACTACTCCACCTTCCGTGGGTCGGACGCCGATGATCCGCGGCCGCCGCTGAAAGTGTTCCTGTCGTACTTCGCCGATCGGCACGCGCGCACGCGCTTCCTGATCTACACCCGTGCGCCGGAAGCCACGGTGCGGCACGCGGTCGATTCCCTGATGGCGGACGTGGAATCACAGCACCCAGGGCTCTTGGCGCGCATCGCGGTCTTTGGGACGCCCGATCACGGCGGCGGCCCGCACTGGCGCGACCCGGTGACGGCGGGTGAGTTGAAGCTCGCGGTGAAGCGAATCCTGGGGCTCGAATAGGCCATGACCGGTACGCCGCCCGCCGTGATCGTGAGTCTGCTGACGAGAATGCTCCGTGAAGCGTTCGAGGGACCTCCCGGCCCCTGGACCTACTTCACCGACACGGCCCCGGGAACCGGAATCTTCGGGACGATCGGTGGGGTGAGCGCCGCCGAGGCCTCCCGGCAGGGAGGGCCCGGCCACACGACAATCGCCGGCCATGTCCACCACCTGAGCGCGAGCGTCGCGCTCTCGACCCGTGGACTTCGCGGGGAGTCCGCTGCGCGCGATCGCAGTCGGAGCTGGACGGTGTCCGCCGTCGACGATACCGGGTGGGCCGACGTTCGGGCTCGGCTCCGGCGCGAATACGAGGGTCTGCTGGTCGCGGTGGAGACTCACGCCAGGTGGGACGAGGACGCTCTGGGGGTGGCGATCGGCGCGATCGCCCACGCCGCGTACCATCTCGGGGCCATCCGGCAGCGCCTGACGCCTCCAAGCGCCGACTGAGAAAGGAGCGCACACATTGGGGAAAGG
>DATHGL010000321.1:0-2951 GCA_035317625.1 Gemmatimonadales bacterium
CGACCTGTGCCTCGCAGCGTTGGGCGAGCTTCGCCGCCACGACGTTCTTGGCGACCCAACGCATCGCGTACGCGGCCGAGCGATCGACTTTGGAGGGGTCCTTGCCACTGAAGGCGCCACCACCGTGGCGCGCCATACCGCCGTACGTGTCCACGATGATCTTCCGGCCGGTGAGCCCGGCGTCACCCTGCGGGCCTCCGACCACGAACCGCCCCGTCGGGTTGACGAGCAGATCGGCGTCCCGGACTTCGAACCCCGCATCGCTCAGGACCGGTCGGACGACCACGGCCACGACGCCCTCGCGCAGCTCCGTGTTGTCGATCTTGTCCGAATGCTGGGTCGAGACGACCACCTTGCTGATCCCGACCGGGCGGGCCCCTTCGTACAGCACGCTCACCTGCGTCTTGCCGTCGGGGCGGAGCCAGGAGAGATCTCCGGCCTTGCGCACCACGGCGAGCCGCTCGGCGAGGCGATGGGCCAGCACGATCGGCAGCGGCATGAACGACGGGGTCTCGTCCGACGCGTAGCCGAACATCATCCCCTGGTCGCCGGCTCCACCCTTGTCGACGCCCATAGCGATGTCGCCCGATTGGCGGTCGATGGTGGTGAGGATGGCGCAGGTCTGCGCGTCGAAGCCGAAGCTCGCGTCGGTGTAGCCGATCGCGCTGATCGTCCCCCGCACGATGTCGGGAATGTGGACGTAGGTGGAGGTGGTGATCTCGCCCGCCACGACGGCCATGCCGGTGGTCACGAGCGTCTCGCACGCCACCCGTGCGGCGGGGTCTTTGGCGATGATCGCGTCCAGCACCGCGTCCGAGATCTGGTCGGCGATCTTGTCGGGATGGCCTTCCGTCACCGACTCGGAGGTGAAGACGTGGCGTTGCGCTGGCATCTGCCTGTCCGGCCGAGGGTTAGACGTTCAAGCTAGCCGGGCGCCGCCCCGTGGGCAACCGGCCGTCGGGGTCGAGCAGCTTCAGGTCGACGGCTTCGGCGAGCGCGAGTCGCAGCACATCCAACACCTCGTCCGCCGTGCGCGCGGCGAGCGCCTGCTCCGCCGCGGCGCGGGCGCGCGCCGCGCTCACCTGACGCACCGTCCACTTCACGAGCGGCAGCGCGGGCGGCGCGACCGACAGTGTTTCGTAGCCGAGCCCGATCAGCAGGAACGCGGACAGCGGCTCGGACGCCATCTCCCCGCACACGCTCGCGGGCTTCCCGGCAGCGCGCGCCGCATCCGCGATTTGTTTCAGGAGTCGCAACACGCTCGGATCGTGCGGCGTGAAGCGATCGGCGAGTCGCGCGTTGCCGCGGTCCACCACCAGGGTGTATTGCGTGAGGTCGTTGGTGCCAACCGAGAGGAAGTCCGCCTCGGCCGCGAGCCGGTCGGCCATCACCGCGGCCGCTGGCGTCTCGACCATCACGCCCACCCGCAGCGACGTCGCGGCCGCCACGCGTTCGCGCGCGAGCTCCGCCGCCTGCTCCGCCACCATGGCGCGGGTCCGGTCCAGCTCGTCGAGTCGGGTCACCAGCGGGATCATCAGCCAGACGTCGTTGTCCTTCGCGGCTCGGAGCACCGCCCGCACCTGCGTCCGGAAAATATCGGGCCGATCGAGACACACCCGGATGGCGCGCCAGCCGAGCTGGGGGTTGACCTCCGACGGCGCGCGGAACGGCGCGGGGAGCTTGTCGCCACCCAAATCGTACGTCCGCACCACCACCGGCTGACCCGGGAACGCCTCCGCGACGCGCTGGAAGTACTCCGCCTGCTCGTCTTCCGTGGGCAGCGCGCTCTGGCCCGTGATCAAGAACTCGGTGCGCAACAGCCCGACGCCTTCGGCGCGGTGCTCGCGCGCCGCGTCGATCTCGTCGGGCAGATCCACGTTGCCGCGCAACACGATCCGCACGCCGTCGGTGGTCACCGCGGGGAGGCCCACCACCACTTCGAGCTGCGACCCCAGCTCGCGGCGGCGCAGCTCGCGCGCCCGCGCGTCCGCGATCTCGGGAGGCGTGGGATCGAGCAGCACGGTGCCGCGGGTCCCGTCCATGACCAGCATCGTGCCGGGCTCGATCCGCTCGATTGCGCCGGCCACGCCGAACACAGCGGGAATCCCGATCGAATGCGCGAGGATCGCGGCGTGCGACGTGCGCGTGCCTTCCTCACTGACGAGCCCCACCACGTGCTCGCGATCGAGCTGGACCGTGAGCCCCGGTCCGAGCTCGCGGGCCACGACCACCGACGGCTGCGTGATGCCGTCCCACAGCTCATCGGAGCCGCGGTGCATGAGATGCTCGAGCACCCGGATCGCCACGCCCGAGAAATCGGCGAGCCGGTCCTTGAGGCGCGGGCTGCCGGTCGCGGCCCACATGTCCCGCACCTCGAGGGCCCGGAACTCGAACGCCTTCTCGGCCGTGAGGTGGTTCTCCCGGATCAGGTGCGCCACGCCCGAGAGGAATTCCTTGTCCTCCAGCATCAGCATCTGGGCGTCGAAGATGCGCGCCTCGTCCACCCCGGCACGGTCCTCGGCCTTCGCCTTCAGCCCCTGGAGGTAGCGTTTTACGTCGCGCACCGCCGCGCGGAGACGCCGTACTTCCTTCTCCACCTGGGAGCGCGGCACGACGCGATGCGGGACCTCGGGCATGGCCCAGCGCACCACGACCGCGGTCCCCACCCCGATCCCGGCCGACACACCGATCCCCTTGAGCAGCCGTTCACTCATTCCGGTCCCTCGTTTTCCCGCTCTTCCGCGTCCCGCCGCTCGGCTTCCCGCAGCTCCGCCGTCAACTTCATCTCGTGGAACCCGTCGGCCACCAGGGCCAAGAGCGCCTCCATCGCCTGCTCGGCGTCTGCACCGTCGGTCTTGATCGTGAGCGACGAGCCGCACTCGGCCGCGAGCATCATCACGCCCATGATGCTCTTCCCGTTCACCGCGAGGTCGTCCTTGCGAACCTCGACC
>DATHGL010000322.1:0-3287 GCA_035317625.1 Gemmatimonadales bacterium
TGTCCAGCAGCAGTCCGTACCCACCGCACGCGCCGCCCGCCAAGCCAATCGCCGGATACACGGTGATGTCATGGCACTGATTGGCCCCGGGGCGCACGCCGTTCACCGCTCCCGGAGCCGGAGCGCCCACCATGGCGTCCACCATCTTTTGGACGGCTTCCCGCGTCGCCGCGCTGTCGGCCGCGGTCGGCGCCCCGCTTCTCCCGCGCGCCTTGACCACGCTGTCGAGCATCGGCTGGGTCCATTCCGCCGGCAGGACGTATTCGATCTCCCCCACCCTCGCCGTGAAGCCCCCCTTGGCCCGCCAGTCGGCCGCGGCCTTGGCCGAGGCGGCGATGTCCTCCGGCGTCTCGCCGTGCTTGGGCGGTTCCGTCAGGCCGCTGAAGATCCGGGGCGAGCTCACGATGGCCGCCTGCTCGGGGTGGGCGAGCGGCACCTTGATGACCTCGATGCGGAAGAGCGCGCTGTTCGGGTTCGAGTCGGGCGACGCCGCCACGCATCCGGGGAGCTCACTGGGCGAACGCACCGGCGCGGACCCGGAGACGTAGAGGTACACGTTGTCCTTGTCGTTCGGAGTCACGACCACGGTGTGGGTGTGCGAGCCGCGGCAGGTCTGGACGTTCGCGAGGTATTTCGGATTGGCGATGTCGGAGATGTCGAAGATCCGGATCCCCCGCAGCCGGCTCGCGCTGACCGAGTCGTGCACCCCTTCCTTCCCGCAGTCGAGCCGCCCGCCCATCCCCTCGCCCGACACGAAGAGCACGTTCTTGTAGACAGAGACATCGCTCTGCGACGCCGGGCACACAAACCCCGCCTTCAGGGTCGGCTTGGCCGGGTCTGAAATGTCCCAGACCTGGAACCCGTTGTAGTTCCCCTGAATCGCGTAATTGCCGGTGAATGCGAGATCCGAGTTGGTGATGCCGGCGAACTGCTCGGGCGGCGGTGTCTTCGAGACCACCCGCAGATTCCAGGCTGCTTCCGCCGCATTCATGAGTCCCGCGCGTAGGCCGACCCGGGGGTCGGGGTTGGGCGCGACCGTCGACAGGTTCGCGCCGCCCGAGGAAGCGCAGGCGGCGAGGGAGCACCATGCGATGGTGACGGCCAGAGACCGACCTGCGCGCAAGATCATGGCGTTGGTCCTCTGAGGAAGGGGAGACGCAAAGCGCATCATTGACCGCGCCCCTGGAACAGCAGCGCGGCGAGCATCTTTTGCATTCGGGCGATTTCAGTGGTCTGGTCGGCGAACACATCCGAAGCGAAGCGGAAGACCTTCTCCTGCTCTCCCGCTCCCGTGCCGAACAGATCATTCACCATGGTGATCGCACCCTGGTGGTGCCGGATCATGAATGTGAGGAACAGCCGGTCGAACTCCTGCCCCCGCGCGCGCTCGAGTTGCGCCAGCTGGTCCGCGCTCAACATCCCGGGCATCATCGTCGCCGGATCCATGCCGGGCATCATCGCGTGCGTGGCGATTGGGTCCGGCACGTCCTCGTGGCGGTCGCGTAGCCAGCGCTGCATCAGCACGATCTCGTCGGTCTGGCCCACGACGATGCGCTCGCACAAGGCGCGCAGGGACGGGCTCGCGTCGTGCGTGGGCGCCCAGCCGGCGATCAGCACGGCTTGCGCGTGGTGGTAGATCATGCCGGTCATGAAGTGCACGTCTGCCGCAGTGTAGTCGCGGCGGGCGGTGTCCGGCGCGGTCTGCGCGGCGGCGCTCCCGCACGCCAGACCGGAGAGCAGCGCCAGGGCGACAATCGCCTTCAAGGGCACAGACTCCTCGATAGCACCACGGTGTCCCAGGTTGCACGGGCAGTGCACGGGCAGTGACAGAGGAGTGATAATGCCTCGCGCGGTTGTCGAGGGGAAGGCTCGGTGACGTCATGGTGGCGTGAAGGGCGCCCAAGCCAGCTAGAAGCTCAGGCGGAAGTAGATCGCGTCATAGGTCGTGCCGTCCACACCGTGAAACGCGAACACGAAGACCCTTCCTGGCCCCGTCGCTGACACTGCTCACGCTGCGGTTGAAGACCTGGACGTCCTTTTGGCCCACTCGTACCACAGCTGTTCCAGATCGATACGCTTGCAACCCTCCATGGCCGACGGGATGTTAACCTCGGCCGGCGGACGTGGGACGCCGCCGTATGCCCCTTCCCGCAATGAGGAGATCTCCATGAAGCGGCTCTCGCAGGCCGTCGTCGTCGCTTCGCTCGTCGCGCTCGCCGGGTGTTATCACGCGACGATCGAAACAGGTCTCACTCCCTCCACAGTCGTTGTTGACAAGAGCTGGGCGTCGGGGTGGCTCTGGGGGTTGGTGCCGCCGAGCACCATCGAAACCGCCAGCAAATGCCCCCAGGGCGTGGCGAAGGTCGAGACCCAGCTGAGCTTTCTGAACCAGCTGGTCGAGGCACTCACGCTCGGCATCTACTCCCCCATGTCGATCAAGGTGACGTGCGCGCAGAGCGGTCACGCCTCCGCCGCCCCCGGGGCCTCCGAGATCGTAGTTCCGCCGAGCGCAACGCCCGATGAGCGGAAGGCCGCGGTGCAGCGCGCCGCCCAGCTCTCGCTCGAAACAGGCGGCTCGGTGTTCCTCAGGTTCTAACAGGACGCGGGCGACAAGAACGTCGGGGGGGCATCTCGCGATGCTCCCTCGGCTCGCGGCAGAAGCTCATTCGTACCGCAGCGACTCCACCGGATCGAGCGCCGCCGCGCGGCGCGCCGGCAGGATACCCGCCAGCAGCCCCACGCCCATGAGGATGCCGACGCAGATGAGGGCGATGGGCCAGGACAGCTTCGGGTTCAGGATGTACTGCATCGCTTCGTTGCCTTCCGTCGGGATCGCGTCCACCCCGAGCACGATGAGCGTGGCGACCGCGAGTCCCACGAGCCCGCCCGACAGGGCGATGGCCATCGCCTCGAACAGGAATTGCGCCATGATGTGCCGCCGGCGGGCGCCGAGCGCGCGCTTGATCCCGATCTCCTGGGTCCGCTCCTTCACCACGACGTACATGATGTTCGCGACACCCACGCCGGCGATGAGGAGGGTGAAGGCCCCCACCAATCCCATGAAGATCTGAATGCCGAGGCCGACGGCGAGGTTTTCCTTCTCGCCTTCGATAAAATCCCACATGCCCAGCGCGCGCTCATCCGTAGGGTCGAAACGGTACTTCTGTCCCAGGACCCGGAACAGCTCCGCCTTCACGAGGGGTCCCCGGGACGCATCGCGCGGCTGCACGATCAGGTGGTTCACGAACCGGTTTCCATAGATGGTGCGGAACGTCGAGTGCGGGATG
>DATHGL010000323.1:0-4004 GCA_035317625.1 Gemmatimonadales bacterium
CTTTACGTACCACCTGCCCGGACTGCTCAGACGTACGCGGACGATCCCCTCGGCGTCGCTTCGCGCACCCACCTCTTGTATCGGCTGCCCGTGGTCCTCACCACCGGCGATCACGAGGTGCTGCACCAGCGGCTTCCCGTCTACCAGGCAGCGGAACGCGAGCGTGTCGCCGACGTGAAGGGTGTACGGGTTCGTGACGGGCACAAGCTCCGCCGGATAGCCGAGCGCCATGGTGAACGCATCGGTGCGACGCTCGCCGACCTGAAGGATGGCTTTGACATGTTTCTGGTAGCGCTCCCGAACCGCGCGGTTGAGCTCACCACGGCGCGTCCGGGCTTCCAGAACGTCCGGGATCCCATCCTCCTTCAGATAGCTGTTGAAATCGTCAGCTGAGAGCGACAGCTCTCGCGGGGTGAGCGATGCTCCAATGACGTACGTACCTGCTGCGCCCGTCGGCACGGTGAGCCAGGTCGTGTCACCGGTCGGCTTCCAGGCGTCGCGCGGGAGCAACCGGCGCCCTGTTGGGCCGACGAGGCTCAGGTCTCTGAGGCGAGCCGGCGCCACGGCCGCCTCGCTCTTCGCAAATGTGCCGTTCAGCACGGCAACCCGAACCACAGCCTCAGGCGGGACGAAGTACGTCTCGAGCTTGAGGAAGAGGTCGTGCGCGAGCAGGACGGTCGCGCTGACCATCACCAGAGCGACCGCGACAGCGAATCCCTTCCACATAGAGCCTCCATGGCTACGGGCGCGGGTGGAGAGACGGTAACAACAGCGCGTTGACCGTGACGGTCACGGTGCTCGCGCTCATCGCGAGCGCCGCCCACGCCGGCTTGAGCAGGATGCCCAGCGACGGATACAACACGCCGGCGGCGAGCGGGATCGCAATAAGGTTATAGATCGCCGCCCAGAAGAGATTTTGCTTGATCTTGCGGTGCACACGACGGGCAAGAACGAGCGCGGCGGGAACGTCGGCCGGGTCGTCCTTCATCAGAATGACTCCGGCCGTCTCGATCGCCACGTCGGTTCCCGCGCCGATCGCGATGCCGACCGTCGCCGCCGCCAGCGCCGGTGCGTCGTTTACCCCGTCCCCGACCATCGCCACCCGGCGGCCTTGCTCCTCGAGTCGCCGGACCTCCGTAGCCTTGTCGGCCGGCAACACCTCGGCGCGGACATCATCGATGCCGAGCGTGCGAGCGACTGTCTCGGCGGTGGCCCGGCTGTCCCCCGTGAGGAGCAGGACGCGGATGCCGAGGTCGTGGAGCGTCGCAACCGCACTTTTCGCGGTCGGACGAATCCGGCCGGCGACGGCGACGAGACCGATCGTCCGGCCATCCACCGCCACGTAGAGCGCGGTCTTCGCTTCCGCTCGCAGTCCCTCGGCCTCGCGCTCGAGCCCCGGCGTGACGCCGTTTCGCTCGAGCAGCTTGCGATTCCCCACCAGCACGGTGCGACCGCCCACGGTCGCCTGTACGCCGTGGCCAGGGACCGCCTCGAAATAAGAGGGCGGATCGACGACAAGCGCACGCTGCTTGGCGGCTGCGACAACGGCGGTAGCGAGTGGGTGCTCCGACTGCGCATCCGCTGCGGCGGCGAGCCGGAGAATCTCTGCCTCTTCGACGCCCGTCACAGGAATGACATCCGTCACTGACGGCCGGCCTTCGGTGAGCGTGCCGGTCTTGTCGAAGACGACGGTGTCTACTTTGGCAGCCGCCTCGAGAACCGTGGCGTTCCGGAAGAGCACGCCGGCACGCGCTGCCCGCCCAACGCCAACCGTGATCGCCGTCGGAGTCGCGAGCGCGAGCGCGTCCGGACAGGCGATCACGATAGCCGCAACAGCCGCCGACAACGCGAACGCGACGCCTTGGTGTCCCCACCCCAGCCACGTCAGGAACGTGACCACCCCGGACCCGAGCGCCACGATGACCAGATACTTACCGGCGAGGTCCGCCAGTCGCTGCGCCGGCGCCTTCGAGGACTGCGCCTCCCGGACCATTGCGACGATGCGAGCGAGCGCCGTATCGGCGCCGACTTTGGTCGCCCGGAACCGGAACGCTCCCTGCTGGTTTCGCGTCCCGCCCACCACCTCGTCGCCCGCCCCCTTCGCGACCGGCACCGGCTCTCCGGTGAGCATCGATTCATCCACGTAGCTCGAGCCCTCGATCGCGACACCGTCCACCGGGATGGTGTCGCCCGGCCGAACGGCAAGGATGTCGCCCACCGCCACGGCTTCGAGTGGCACTTCCTCCTCTTGCCCATTCCGCACCCGCCGCGCGGTGGGTGGCGCGAGCTCGAGCAGCGCCTCGACCGCCCGGCCGGTGGCGGAGCGGCTGCGCATCTCCATCCAGTGGCCGAGCAGGCTGAAGGCCGTGAGCATCGCCGCGGCATCGTAGAACGGCTCGCCCGGCAAACCGAACGTTACCGCAGCCGAGTACGCGTAACTCACGAGGATGCCGGTCGCGATCAGGGTCATCATCGTGAGCTCGCCCTGTCCGAGCGAGCGCGCCGCGGACGACACGAATGGCCACCCGCCCCACCAGACGACGATCGAGGTCAGGACGAAACCCAGGAGCCCGGGCGACAGCCCGAATGGCGGCGTCAGCTCGCGGCCGAAGAGCGAGGTGCCAAGTGGCGAGTAGAGGACGATCGGGACGGTGAGGATCGCCGACCCGATGAACCGGCGGAGCATGTCCTGCACCATGTGCGCCCCGTGGTGATCAGTCACGAGAGCCTCCGTGCATGCCCGGCATCCCGTCCATCTTCATACCGCCCTCGCGGGCACCCACCGGCTGGAGCCGGAGATAGATCGCCACTCCCGCCGGCGTGCGGCTGCCGTAGACAGCATTCAAGTTCGAGGGGACGAAGTTCACCGATCCGCATACGCCTACAGCGGCGGCAAGCCCCGCGCCGGTGGCGATCAGGCGGAGGTACCCGAGGGCCAGCGCGCCGACATCGTATTGAGTCGTCGCGGGCACTGAGGGGATCACGAGCTCCTCGGCGCTCTTCCGCACATGCTCGACCCGACCGAAAAACGTGTTCGTCCCGTCCAAGTGGATGGTGCTCTCCACCACGACGCTCGACGCGAGTCGCCCGGTCCCGATCGGGTCGTTCGCGCCGTAGATCAGCGCGCTCGACCACGTCCCCCCCCCGGTGCCGACCGGTTGCGTGGTCAGCGCAGCCGCTCCGATTCGGTGGAGGGACTCGTCGGGGTAGAGCCCTTCGGGACTCTTCAGGTAGGCGTACCAGGTCGACAGACTCCACCGCGGCCCCGGATTGACGGTCAACCGGGCGCTGTAGGAATCGAGCCGGCGGCCAGCATAGTCGAAGTTCGTCCGATTCTCGTCCGGCTCCCGGCCGTTGAACCAGGAAGCCTCGAGCTTCACGTTCCGCGTGAACACCCCTGCGGTCACGACCCCAAAGGTGATGTGGGTGCCGTCCTGCCAGTGATGGGAGATCGGCGCCAACGGATCGTCCGCCGCGGACGGCCGGTGCGGGAAAGCCACGGGGCCCACCGCCGGCTCGCCGACCGGCGCGAGGTAGAGCGAGAGCCCAGCATTGCGAGCCACCGGCCGCTCGTACAGCGCCGCGAGCTCCATGAAGAGGTCGTGCGGGTGCTGCCGATCGTGCAGCGGGGCGTCCTTGTAAGACTCCCCCGATTGAACCAGTAGCGGGTAGCCCCGCCCGCCGATGGTCCAGGGCTCCGCGCTGAGCATCGCCCGGAGCTGGAGTTGACCGCCGCCCAGCGGCCGGCTCGCGGCTGCCATCGCCCAATTGACGATGCCAAGCTGGTTGCTGCCGCGGGAACCGCCTTGCCAGTCGTATTGAAGAAAGCCCTTCCCGTGCAGCATCAGGGTCCAACGTCCGAGCATGTGGTGCGCGGCGTGCATCGGGGGGGCGTCGGGAAGCCAGGAGGTGCCCGACCCCATCCGCGTTTCCGGAATGCCGAGGGGCCCTCCGTGCATCTCCATGGGGTGTTGCATGTCCATTTGCGCTCGGAGCGGCGACGC
>DATHGL010000324.1:0-6740 GCA_035317625.1 Gemmatimonadales bacterium
GGGCGAGCGCGGCGGGGTCGATCACCACCACGCTCGGCGCCACGTCGGGGAACCAGCCGCCGAACGTGACGACCAACGCCTGGAACCGGCCCGCGAGCTGCTCCGTGACGGCCCGGCTTTCCGCCCCTTCGATGGCCGCGAGGTCGTGATCGAGCAGGAACACCTCGCCCTCGTGCGCCGCGATGAACAGGGCCGCCGGGAGCGCGGCCGCCCCGACCACGACCGCGACATCGCCGGGCTCGAGCCGCCGCACGGCGGTCACGAGTGGACCATCCGACTCGAGGCTCCAGTGGGTCGGCTCCCGCTGGGCGGCGCGCAATGCGCGGTGCTTCTGCCGCCACCGGGGAAACGACGGCAGCCGCAGCCGCTGCGCGATGATCCGGTCGACGTGCTCGAGCAGCAGCACTTCGGTGAGGAGGTACTGACCCGCGGCGCTCTCTTCGAGCTCGCGCACCGCCTCGTCACCGATCTCGAGCAGTTCTTCGCGGGTCAGGGTGTTCTTGTACTCCTCGATGCGCTGGAGCAGGAATTCCTGGTACTCCTGCTTGAGCGAGCGCGGCGGCCGCCGCGTGGTGCGGGAGCGCTGCTCCCCGGTGACACTCAGCATGGCTCGACGTGCACCGTGACTTCGTGGAGCTGCAGGTCGCGCTTGAGTCGCTCTTCCACCTGATCGGCGATCGCGTGCGCCGATTCGACGTTCGTGGTGCGGTCGACGGCGATCGTGACCTCCGCGTACCGCAGATCGGACGGCCCCCGCGAGCGAATGCCGTATGCCGCTTTCACACCGGGTACGGCCTGCGCGGTCTCTTGAATGTCGCTGGTCGGCAGCGCGCGCTGGTCCACGAGCACCGGGACGGTGCGGGCAAGGATCCGGTACGCCACCGTGACGATCACCAACGCCACGACGATCGCGATCGCCGAATCGATCCACCACCACCCCTGCCGCATGAGCAGCACGCCGACCAGGACGCCGATCGTGATGAAGACGTCGGCGCGCGTATGGGCCGCGTCGGCCACCAGCAGCTCGCTCCCGAGCTCGGTGCCCCGGCGGTGCTCGTACCACGTGATCAGCACGTTCACGCCGAGGGTGAGGACCAGGAGCGCGAGCTGGAAGTCACTGAGGTCGACCCGATGCACGCCGCTCACCAGATGGTTCACCGCCCCCCGCACGAGCTCGAAGCACGTGATGGACAGGAATCCGACGATTGCCAGTGCGCCGAGTGTCTCGAACTTGCTGTGGCCGTACGGATGCTCTTCATCGGGCTCCTTCGCGGCTACCCGGACGATGATCAGGGCGAGCACGTTGTTCAGCGCATCCACGCACGAATCCGCGGCGCCGCCGAGGATGGCGAGGGAGCCGGACGCGATCCCCACGGCCAGCTTGACCCCCACGACCGCCAGGTTGGCGATCAGGAGGCCAATGAAGACGCGCCGAACGAGGGCGGACGCCGGCATGGACAGGAGTGCAAGGTTGTAAAGGACAGCGGTTTAGTCAACGGCCCGCAGCAGAGCGCCCTTCAGGTAGCCTGTCTCAGGGACGTTGAGCAGCTCCGGATGGTCCCGGCTGGCCCCGGTCACGGAGAGCAGGTGGAGGCGACGGCGCGAATCACGAGCGGCGTCCCCGAGCATGTCGAGGAAGAGCGCCCGACTCACATGGTAGGAGCAGGAGGAGGTGAACAGGACCCCGCCGGGGGAGACGAGGCGCATGGCGCGGAGGTTGATCTCCTTGTACCCGGCGAGGGCCCGCGCGACGCTCTCCTTCGACTTCGCGAACGCCGGGGGGTCGAGCACGACGGTGGCGAACGTCTCCTCCCGGCGCTCCAGCTCGCGCAGCAGGTCGAAGGCGTTGGCCTCGCGCCAGGTGATGTTCGTGAGCTCGTTCAGTGCGGCATTTTCCCGCCCGCGGACCAACGCGTCGGCGCTCGAGTCGACCGCCACCACCTCGCCGGCGTGACGCGCGAGGTGCAGGGCGAACGAGCCGTGGTAGGTGAACAGGTCGAGTGCCCGGCCGCCGCCGGTGTGCGCACTCACCAGCAGGCGGTTCTCTCGCTGATCGAGGAACGCCCCCGTCTTCTGGCCCGTGCGCGGCGCGGCGAGGTAGCGCACGCCGTCTTCTTCGACCGGGACGGTGTCCGGCACCGTGCCGCGCGCCGGGATCACCTCCAGCGCCAGCCCTTCGTGACGCCGCACCGCCGAGTCGTTGCGGAGCAGGACCCCCTCCGGCGCGAGCGCGGCGTCGATACCGGCGAGCACCGCCTCGCGCGCCTGCTCGAGGCCGGCTGAGAGCAGCTGGGCCACGACGTAGGGCCCGTAGCGGTCCACGACGAGGGACGGCAGGCCGTCGCCTTCGGCGTGGACGACGCGGTACGCCGTGGCGGAAATGCCGGAGCGGCGGGCGGCCGACGCGGCGATCCGCCCGGCCCACCAGCTCGCGTCGATCGGCTCGGGGCCCTGCGTGAGCAGGCGCAGCCGGATCTCGGACTTGGGCGAGTAGAGTGCCTGCCCGAGGGTTCGGCCTCGCCGGTCGGTGACGGCCACGACCCCCGCGCTGTCACGCGGCTCGTCGTGCACGTCGGTTCGATAGATCCACGGGTGCCCCGCCTGCCAGCGCGCGGCGCCCTTCGCGGAGACGACGACGGTTCGGGTCGCGACGCCACGCTCCAGCCGTCCGACCGTCCGACTGTCCGTCACGTTTTGCGGTCCGGCCGCAGCTTGGCCGCCTCGCGCAGGTACATATGTTTCAGCTCGCGCTGCGGCTTGGTCGTGTAGAAGTGCAACAGCACGCGGATGCAGCGCCGCAGCCCGTCGGGGACCGCGACTTCCGCCGTGCCGAGCAGGGGCACGTCGTTCCAGCCGAGCAGCCGTGCGGCGCGCGCGGGGTACTCGGCCGTCAGGTCCGGGGACGACGTGAAGATGGCGCTCTCGACGTCTTCGGGCTGGAAGCCGTTGGCCTCCTGGAGCGAGCGCAGCAGCTCTGCGGTCGCGTCCAGGATCGCCTCGCCGGTATTGGTCGCGGCGGTGGTCGCGCCGCGCAGTCCACGCAGGGTCTTGCTCATGGGGCTCGTCGATCAGTTGCGCTTGATGGTGGTCACAGATGCCGCTCTCCTCAAGGGGCGGGATCCCGTCGCGGCGTGCCGCCGCGCGGTGGCGGGCGGGGGGGGGGCAACGATGATCCAGGTGCGGCTGAAAGGTGCGCCGGCCCGCGACGTGCTGGCACTGACCCGGACGCTGGTCGGCGCGCTTGCCGTGCCCGTGATCGTGAACGACCGGGTGGACGTGGCGCTCGCGGCCGGCGCGGCGGGCGCGCACCTGGGTCAGGAAGACCCGCCGCTCGACCGCCTCCGCCCGCACGTGCCGCCCGGCTTCCTGCTGGGCCTCTCGGTCGGTACGCCGTCCGAGGCGGCGCGGGCGTGGGCCTGGCCCGCGGACTACTGGAGCGCCGGCCCCTGCTTCGCGACCGCCAACAAGCCCGACGCGGGCACGCCGCTCGGGGTCGAGGGATTCGGTCGTCTCGCTCGGCTCGCGCCACCAGGGATACCCGTGATCGGGATCGGCGGCATCACGCCGGCGAACGCCGCCGGAGTCGTGGGCGCGGGAGCCGCGGGCGTCGCGGTGCTCGGCGCGGTGTGGGACGCTAGCGACCCGGCGGCTGCGGCGCGCGCGCTGCGCGCCGCAATTGCTTGACGCGCTGAATGGCGGCTTGGTGCTCGGCGTACGTCGCCGAAAAGATGTGCTTGCCGTCCGGCTGCGCCACGAAAAACAGGAACGGGACGTCGGCGGGATAGAGTGCCGCCGCGAGGCTCGCGCGCCCCGGTTGGCTGATCGGGCCGGGCGGAAGCCCCGCATGCAGGTAGGTGTTGTAGGCCGACCGGACCGCGAGACTCTTCTCCCAGACCCGCTTCAGCCGCCGGCCGTGGGCGTAGCTCACCGTCGGGTCCGCCTCGAGACGCATCCCCCGCCGGAGCCGATTGCGATACACGGCGGCGATGAAGGGCCGGTCGGGGTCGTAGCGCACCTCGGACTCGACGATCGACGCGAGGGTCACAAGCTGGTGTCGGGACAGGCCGACGGAATCGAGCCGAGCCTGCCACTCGGGACTCCACTGCCCGACGAACTGGTGCGTCATCACGCGCACCAGCTCCCGCGCGCCGATGTGCAGCGGCAGCAGGTACGTCGTGGGGAAGAGGTATCCTTCCGCGCTGGCCGTCCCCTCGGGGAGGCTCAGGCTGGCGAGCAGGTCGGGGTCCTGCGCCGCCGCGATGAACGAATCGCGGGGGATCCCGAGCCCCACGCGGGCGAGGTCCGCCACCTCGACGAGCCGCAGGCCTTCCCGCACCCTGAAGCGCTGCTCGACCCCGCGACCGCGCGCCAGCGCTGCCACGACGTCGGACCACGACTCGTCCTGCCGCAGCAGGTAGACCCCGCTCTTGAGCGAGCCAGCGAGTCCGCGCAGCCTGGCGTACTGGCGGAACAGGCCGGCGTGGCCCACCACGTGGTGCGCGGCGAGCGAATCGACGGCGCCGTCGAGACTGGTGCCCGGGGGGATGGCGACGGTGACGCGGGGGCCGTCGGGGGAGCTGCAGGCGGCGAGGGCGAGTAGCAGACAATTGCGGATTGGCGATTTCGGATTGCGGATTGGACGCACGACCTTCGAATCCGCAATCCGCAATCCGCAATCCGCAATTTCTCTCATGTCGCTCCTCCCCGCTTGGCGTCCAGATAGTGCTGCAGCAGCACCGTCGCCGCGAGCGCGTCCACGTCGTCCTTGCGGCCCTTGGTGGTGCCGCCCATTTCGTGCACTGCCCGCAGCGCCCGCGCGGTCGTCAGTCGCTCGTCCCACAGCTCCACGGGTTTCCCCGAGCTGCGGGCGATGTCCGCCGCGAGCGTTCGGGCGGCGCCGGCGGAGTCGCCTTCGGCGCCGGTGTGATCCAGCGGCAGGCCGACCACCACGCCGGTCACGGCGTGGCGCTCGAGCAGGGTGAGGAACTCGCGCATCGGGAAGCGTTTGCCGGTGCGGCGGGTGAGGGTGGCGAGCGGCTGGGCGAGCGTCTGGGTTTCGTCGGACAGGGCGAGGCCGATGCGGCGCGCGCCCCAATCCACCCCCATCACCCTGCCCCCGGACGTCACCCCTGCGCCATGGTTTGGAAGAACTCGGCGTTCGTCTTGGTCCGCTTGAGCCGCTCGAGCAGGAACTCGATCGCCTCCACCGGCGGCATGTCGGCGAGGAAGTTACGGAGCAGGTACACCTTGTTGAGCTCTTCCTTGCTGAGCAGGATCTCTTCCTTGCGGGTGCCGGAGCGCTGGACGTCGATGGCGGGGAAGGTGCGCCGCTCGGCGATACGGCGGTCGAGGATCACTTCCATGTTCCCCGTGCCCTTGAACTCTTCGAAGATCACTTCGTCCATGCGGGAGCCGGTGTCGATCAGCGCGGTCGCGAGGATGGTGAGCGAGCCGCCCCCCTCGATGTTGCGTGCCGCGCCGAAGAAACGCTTGGGCTTCTGCAACGCATTCGCGTCCACGCCGCCCGACAGGATCTTGCCCGAGTGCGGCACGACGACGTTGTGCGCCCGGCCCAGGCGGGTGATGGAGTCGAGCAGGATCACCACGTCCTTGCCGTGCTCCACCAGGCGCTTCGCCTTTTCGATCACCATGTCGGCCACCTGGACGTGGCGGTCCGCTGGCTCATCGAACGTGGAGGAGATCACCTCGACGCTCGGACCCTTGACGTTCTCCTCCATGTCCGTCACCTCTTCGGGCCGCTCGTCGATGAGCAGCACGATGAGGTACACCTCTGGGTGGTTCTCGATGACGGAGTTGGCGAGCTTCTGGAGGAGGATGGTTTTTCCGGCCTTGGGCGGCGACACGATGAGACCGCGCTGGCCCATGCCGATGGGGCTCAGGATGTCCATCACCCGCATCGAGAGGTCGCCGTCCTTGCGCTCGAGCTTGATGCGCCGTTCGGGGTAGCGCGGGCGCAGGTTGTCGAACGCGACGCGGTGCTTCGCCTTCTCGGGCTCGTCGCCGTTCACGACCTCGACCTTCAGCAGGGCGAGGTAGCGCTCGCCTTCCTTGGGCGGCCGCACCTGACCCATGATCGTGTCGCCGGTGCGCAGGTCGAAGCGCTTGATCTGGCTGGGCGACACGTAGATGTCGTCGGGGCCGTACAGGTAGTTCCAGTCGGCGCTGCGGAGGAATCCGTACCCTTCCGGCAGGATTTCAAGCACGCCCTCGCCACGGAGTACCGTGTCGGTGTCGAGCAGCGACTGCTCGATGCGGAAGATGAGATCCTGCTTGCGGAGCCCAGAGTAGTTGGTGATGTTCAGGCTCTCGGCCATCGCGTGTAGTTCTGCGACGGACTTTCTTTTTAATTCGGCGATATCCACGTGTGCTTCAGCTCCGGTTTGGCGCTACGGCGGGGGAAACCCCGGGATGGGGATTGGTCCTAGTTGAAAATGGAAACTTGGGATTTTGGCGGTGTGCGAACGCTCAAGTATAGTACGCGTCCGTGAGCCTCACAAGGTTTCTGCTGTCGTGGCGCACCACCCCCCTCCACGACCGCGAAGTTGTTGACGCTCTTGTAGATCCGACCCACGCCGAACCGTCCGCGGCGCTCAAAGCAGCCCTCCATGAGTGGCCGGGGACTTACTACTGGTCCCGCGAGCAGGATGGGCGCCACCTCGTGCTCACGCGCCCCACCATCGCGCCGCGCGAACGGTGGCTGCTGCACGTGCTGCTGTTCA
>DATHGL010000325.1:0-24590 GCA_035317625.1 Gemmatimonadales bacterium
CCGAGGGTGGCCACGTGGAGCGACACCTCGACGGTCACGTCGGTGAAATGGACCCCGGTCAGCGCCTCCACGAGCACGAGATGTCCCGAGCTCGAGATCGGGAGGAACTCGGTGAGCCCTTGCACCAACCCCAGAACGATCCCCTGCCACAGCGTCATGTGACCCGCCCCGCCACCAGCGCCACGATACCCACGAGCATCGCTCCTTTGAGCAACCGGCTGTTGCCGGCGGTGCGCCCGGCGAACAGCCGGCTCGCGACCGCCAGGACCGCGAGCTGGGAGACCAGGGCGATCAGGAAGTACGCGCCGCCGTAGTGCGCCTGCGCGGGCAGCGCGAGGGACAGCGGCACGAACGCCGCGGCCAGGACCGCCCCGACGACGCCGGCGCGCCGAGCGCCGAGGACCAGCGGCAGGGTGCGGCGACCGAGCGCCCGGTCTCCGGCCGCGTCGTCCAAGTCCTTGACGATTTCCCGCACAAGATGGATCCATGCGGCGAGGATCCACGGCACGATCCCGGCCTTCGCGTCACCGACGGCGATGGCGCCGTACAGGAGGGGCAGGCCGGCGACGAGCGCCACGGCCGCGTTCCCGAGCAGCCCCCGGCGCTTGAGGACGGGCGAGTACAGCACCAGCACGGCGAGCGCCGCGATGCCCACGAGCACGGCGGTCCCGCTCACGAGCGCCGCGGCGCCGAGGCCGAGCACCGCTCCAGCGGCGACGCACAGATCCGCGGTGCCGCGCGCCAGGCGACCGGCGGCGAGCGGGCGCGCCCCGGGGCGGTTCACGCGGTCGGCAGCGCGATCCCAGATGTCGTTGAGCGCGTTGCCCGCGGCGCCGAACCCCATGGCCGCGAGGGCCGCGAGGGCCAGCACGTTGGGCGTCGCGAGCGCCCCGCGCGCGATCCAGCCGCCGGCGAGGACGCCGGCCGCCGCGACGAGCAGGTTGTGGATGCGGATCAGCCGCAGCACGTCAGGCACGCAACACGTCCTCGTACACCCGCTCATAGCGCGGCACGACGTGCTCGGCGGCGAACTCGAGCGCCCGGCGCGCCGCGGCGTCCCGCAACCGGGCGAGGAGCGCGCCATCACGCAGCACGCGGACGCCATGCGCGATCATGGCAGCGACGTCCCCCACGGGCGTGAGGAAGCCCGTTTGTCCGTCGACGACCACCTCGGGGAGACCGCCCACCGCGCTCGCGAGGACCGGCACGCCGCACGCCATCGCTTCCAGCGCGGCCAGTCCGAACGACTCGGTCTCCGACGGCAGCAGGAACAAGTCGCTGCCGCGCAGGATGTCGCCGACGTGATCCACCTTGCCGAGGAAGCGAACGTCACGCCGCAGCCCGACGCGATCCGCTTCCTGCTCTGCGGCGTCGCGGTCGGGGCCGTCTCCCACCAGCACGAGCGTGGCCGGGATCTCGCGCCGCACACCCGCGAACACCCGCACGACGTCCGTCACCCGCTTGACGGGCCGAAAGTTCGACACGTGGACCAGCACCTTGTGGTCGGAGGGGGCGAGCGCGGGGCGGCAGGTCGCGTCGGTCGGCGGGTGATACTCCGCCGGCGAGATGAAATTCGGGATGACGGTCACGTCGCAGCCCGCACAGCCGAACGCGCGGTAGGTCTCGTCTCGCAGGAACGCCGACACGGCGGTCACCCGATCCGACTGCTCGATCGAAAACTTGGTGAGCGTGTAGTAGGACGGGTCGCGCCCCACCAGGGTGATGTCGGTGCCATGGAGCGTGGTGACGATCTTCAGGTCCCGCTCCGCCTTCATCATTTGCTTGGCGAGCCAGGCCGTGGCGGCATGGGGGATGGCATAGTGCACGTGCATGAGGTCGAGCCGCTCGCGCATCGCCACCTCGTGCTGCTTCACCGCCAACGCCAGCGCGTACGGCGAGGACTGCTCGAACAGCGGGTACTCGGTCTGGGTGACCTCGTGGAACGTCACGCGCTCGACGAAGCCCCGCAGGCGGAACGGACTGGCGTAGGAGACGAAGTGCACCTCGTGCCCGCGTCGCGCGAGCTCGAGTCCCAGCTCGGTGGCGACGGCACCGGAGCCGCCGTACGTCGGGTAGCAGGTGATGCCGATTCTCATGACGCGGGAGACGGGAGACGGGAGGCGGGAGGCGTGGCGTCGGACCAGCGCTCCAGAATTCGGGCGGCGAGCACTGCGGCGGGTTCAGTCGCGTCCAAGGTCCACACGTGTCCCGTCTCCCGCCTCCCGTCTCCCGGTCCTCGCAGCTGATGTCTGAACCACGTCTCCTGCCGCTTCGCATACCGCCGCGTCGCGACCACGATCGCGTGGCGCAGCGCGCTCTCCTTGAGCCGCCCCTCGAGCATCGCCACCACTTCCCGGTACCCAACCCCGTCGAGCCCGGGAGCGTGCGGCGTCGCGCCCGCAGCCAGCAGCCGCCGCACCTCGTCGATCAGCCCGGCGGCGACCATCTCATCCACGCGCTCCGCGATACGCCGTTGGAGCGCGTCGCGCGGCAGGGTGAGATGAATGTACCACGGCCGCATCACTCCGGTCTCGCGCGCATGCGCCTGCCACCAGGTGAGCCCGCGCCCCGTGAGGAGCGCCACCTCGACCGCCCGCGCGGCCCGTTGCCGCCCGCCGCCCCGGTACTGTCGATCGAGCCGCGCGGCCCAGTGCGCGAGTCGCGGCGCCGGCACCCCCGCCGTCCACGCGCGCAGGCGCTCGCGGCGCGTGGCGTCGAGGGGCGGCTCGTGGAACAGCCCCTCCGCGAGCGCGCGCACGTACAGGCCCGTGCCCCCCACCACCACGGGCTGCCGGCCGGCGGCCTGCGCCTGCCCGAGCCAGACCACCGCGTCGTGCGCGAACCGGCCGGCGCTGTACCGCTCGCCCGGGTCCACCAGGTCGAGCCCCAGGTGCGGCACGCGGGTGAGCAGCGTCCGAGACGGTTTCGCAGTGCCGATATCCAGTCCGCGGTAGACCTGGCGCGCGTCGGCGGAAACGACCGTGATGGGTACGCGATCGGCCCAGGCGGCCACGACCGCCGTCTTGCCGACGGCCGTGGGGCCGACGATGACAGGTGTCAGGTGTCGGGTGTCAGGTCCGCCCAAATCTCCGCTCCAACTCGTCCTTGGGCAGCTGCACCACGGTGGGCCGGCCGTGCACGTCGTGCGCCGGCAACGTGGCGGCGAGCAACCGCATCACCAGCTCGCGCATCTCGTCGGCATCGAGCCGCTGGCCGGCCTTGATGGCGGCGCGGCACGCATACGTCGCCGCGAAGCGCTCCAGCTGGTTCGCCCAGCCGCCGAACCGGCCGCCCGCCAGATCGGCCACGAGCTCTCCGAGACAGCGCGCCGCGTCGAAGCGGGGGTGCGGGTTCGGCGCCGTGTGCACCACCACCGCGCGCCCGGAAAACGGCTCCACCTCGTAGCCCACGCGACGCAACGACTCGCGGTGGGCGTCGATCGCTTCCAGCTCGGGTGCGGTGAACTCGAGAGTGAGGGGCAGCAGCAGCCGCTGCGCGGGCGCCCCGTCGCCCGTGAGCTGGCGCATCGCCCGCTCGAACAGCACCCGCTCGTGCGCGGAGTGCTGGTCCACGATCGCCACACCGGAGTCGGTTTGGAAAATGATATACGTGTCGAAGACCTGAAGGAGAGGTGCTACGTGCTGGGTGTGAGGTGTGAGGGACTCACCGGGGAAGATTTCGAGCGTCGAGCCGGACCCCCCGACACCTAGCACCTGAAACCCGACACCTGCCGTATCACCCCCACCACCCAGCGGGGCGGCGGCGGCGAGCGGACCCAGCGCCGCGCGCACCGCCTGCTCCACGACCTTCTCGACGAAGAACTTGTCGCGGAAGCGGACCTCGAGCTTGGCGGGGTGGACGTTCACGTCCACCGCGTCGCCCGGCAGGTCCAGAAACAGGATCAGAGATGGCCGGTCGCCGGGCGCGATGGTCGAGCGATAGCCCGCCTCGCCAGCGCGCAGGATGAACGGATCACGGATCGGGCGGCCGCGCACGAAGACATGACCCTTCCGTCCCGCGGGCTTGGCCTGCGCTGGGCGCTGGGCGAAGCCACGCACTTCGAGCGGTCCCTCGCGGTGGGCGACCGGCACCAGCGTGTCCGCGAGCTCGCGGCCCCAGAGGGCGTGCACCCGGTCGATGGCGCGCGCCGCGGGGCGCACGTCGATCAGGGGGCGCTCGTCGCTCGCGAGCGTGAAGGCGACCTCGGGGCGCGTGAGCGCCAGCACCGTGACCACTTCGACGACGGCGCGGGTCTCCGTCGCCTGGGCCCGGAGAAATTTGCGGCGGGCCGGCGTGTTGTAAAACAGCGCGCGGACGGTGACCGTCGTGCCGCGCTGGCGTACGGCGTCGTCCACCCCCTCGCGCTTGCCGCCCACCGCGCGGAGCCGCGTGCCCGTGCGGCCGTCGACCGATGTCTCGAGCTCAAACCGAGACACCGACGCGATCGCGGGCAACGCTTCACCGCGGAAGCCGAACGTCCCGACGCCGATCAGGTCCGCGGCCTCGCGGATCTTGCTGGTGGCGTGGCGCGACAGCGCGAGCTCCGCGTCCACGCGGCTCATCCCCGATCCATCGTCGCTTACGCGAATCAGGCTCTTGCCGCCGTCCTCGATATCCACGCGGATCGCCTGCGCGCCCGCGTCGAGCGCGTTCTCGACGAGCTCCTTGACCACCGACGCCGGCCGCTCGACCACCTCCCCGGCGGCGATCTGGTCCGCGACCTGGGGCGGGAGGACGGCGATGGTCGCCGTCACGGCCGCGCTACTTCGGCGGCCAGGACCCAGCCCCGCACGCCGTCGGCGCGGCGCACTTCCAGCCAGGCACCGTAGGGCCGCTGCACCAGCAGCGCGGCGCCCGCTTCCACCGTCGAGGCGGCACTCGCGCCGCCGTACGGCGCCACTCGCACCGGTGTGGCGGGGTTGAGGACGATGGCGAGCGGTCGAGCCCGGCGAAGTCCCTCGCGCGCGCCGAGCGCCGCCGCCGTCGCGCCGATGAGCGCCAGCCCCAGGACGGCCAGCCGCCGTCGCCGCCGCCCGGCTACCGCGATCCACCCCACGACCCAGCACAGGCCCGCCGCGAGCGCCCACTCGCCCGGTGTGGCCAGCCCGGTCGCGAGCAGCTGCTCGCTCGCCGCGTCGGGTGACGGGAGCAGGTCGCGTGCCCGCCGCACGACCGGGTCGCGCGGCGCGAGCCGGGCGGCGACCGTCCACGCCGCGGTCGCCTTCCCGTCCGCGCCGGCGCGGTATAGCGTCGCACCGAGGTTGTACCAGTGGGCCGCCACGCGCGGTTCGACGACCGCGCGCGCTGCAAAGGAGTCGGCCGCCGCGCGGAGCGCCCCCGCGTCATACAGCGCCTCCGCACTGGGCGCCTGCGCCGCGACAGGCCATCCCAGCGTCGTGAGCACCGCGAGCGCGACCACGGTTTCCACCGTGCGCCGCTTCCCGCCCGGCTCCGCGCCCAGCACCCGCAATACCTGCACGAGCTCCGCCCCGAGCTCCGCCGCGTCCCCCAAACCGCGCGGCCCGTATCGCGACGCCCGCAGCCGGTCCCGCAGCCGCATCACGTGGTCGGCCACGGCGCTGTCCACGCCCGATGCCCGCAACGCCCGCGCCAGGCCGTCACCGTCGCGAGACCGCGGATCGGGAACGTGGCTCGCGAGCACCACGTGAAACTGGTGCTCGAGCCGTCCCAACCGGCTGAGCGGCGCGGGTGCCGGCCCAGGGTCGTCGGGCACGGGCTCCCGCCCGCGGCGCCGCCAGAGCCACGCGACGAGCGGCGGGGCGACCAGCAGGGCGAGCCACCCCCAAGGCACCAGGCCGCGCGCCAACTCGTCCGCCCAGGACGGGCCGCGGTCGCGTGCCAGCGGCGGCAGCGCGCGTGCGGCGCGCAGCTCCACGCCCGGGGCAACCGCCAGGGCTCGCGGCGCGAGCGTAGCGATCCGATACTCACCCGCCGTCAGATCGTAGTAGGGATACCGCACCTCCGGCAGCAGGAACGACCCGGCCGAGTCGGGCATCACGAGGTAGTGAAACAGCTTCGTGCCCCCCACGCGGCCATCGCGCGGCTCCACCCGCATCCCCGTCTCTCCGGCATAGGCACGGAACGCGCTGGGCCAGTGAATCACGGGCTCGGGCCAGAGCGCTACATTCCCCACGCCGGACACCGTCGCCGTCATCGCGATCGGCTCCCCGACGCGACCATGGGGCGGATCGACGTCCAGATCGAGGCCGAGACCCTGCGCCGCCACCCGCTGATCGTCCGCCAGGCGACCTCCGGCGGGGAGCGGTAGCACCGTCACGGGCACGGTATCGCTCCGCAGCGAATAGCGCTCCTCGCGGCTGAAAAACGAGAAGGTGGCCGGCACCGCGTACTCGACCATCGCTGGCGGAATGACGATGCGCCCGGCGGCGAGCGGGAACAACGCCTGGTGGGCGATGAAGAGATCCATCCAACGCCCCTGTACGAGTCGCGACGCCGCCACCTCGCCGGGCGTCGCCCCGGGATAGGACCACACCCCCTCGGGCGTCTGTAAGGTCACGATCGGCGCGCGGCGCAGGCGCGCGCGGAGCTCACGCGGCAGCCACGCGGTGGCTACCACGTCGAGCTGCTGCCCGACGAGCACCGAATCTCCGGGCAGGATCACGCTGAGCGCGACGCGATCGTTGCGCGCGGGCGGCGCGGCGGCCTCGACCAGCCCGCGGGCGATCGGCGAGACGGCGGTGGCGAGCCCGGCCACCGCGCTGTCGACCGTGACGGTGAGCGCGGGCGTCACGACGTCCCGGCCGCCCTGCTGCACGCGTACCGGTCCGATGACGAGCGTCCCCGGCCGCTGGGATCGCAGCTGCAACTCGCGGGTCGTGGTGCGCACCGGGCCCCCGACGCCTTCGATGGTGACCTCCGTGACCTCGCGCGATCCGACGATGCTGAATCCCGCGAGCCCCGGGAGGGCGACGCTCACCGGCTCGCCCGAGCGCGTGCGGGCCCGGATCGTGAGCGTCACCTCTTCACCGGCGACCACGCGCACCCGATCGACCCGCGCCGTCACGTCCGGCGGCGGCGCGCTCTGCCAGGCGACCAGGAGCCAGAGCGCGAGCGTCACCAGTCCTTCACCCCCGGCTCGGCCGCGTGCCGGATCTGGCCCGTGCGGTCGCGACGCGTCTTCAGCTCCTGCTGGCCGATCGAGCGCAGCAGCTGCTCGGCCTGGGCCTCGCTCAGCCCGCCCGGCGCCCCGCCGGCGCTCCGGGCTCCGCCCCCACCGCCGCCCCCGGACGGACCGCCCCCACCGCCCCCCGCGGAGGGAGCGTTACTCCGACTGCTGCTCGCCCCGCCGCGGCGCCGGACGGCGAGCTCGAGATTCCATTTCGCCGCGGCGTCGTGCGGCCGGAGGAGCAGGGCTTCGCGATAGGCCCGCTCCGCGTCGGCCAGACGCGCGTCGCGGCCCGCGCTGTCGGCCGCCGCGGCCTGGCGCAGCGCGAGGAGCCCCAGATTGTACAGCGCCCGGAATCGCAGCTCGGGATCGAGCGACGCGGCAGCGTGCGCAAGACTCGCCTGGGCGATTTCGCCGTCCGACTCGGCGAGCGCCGCCGTCCCCGCGTTGTACCACGCGACCTCGTCCTTCCGGCGGACGGCGAGCTCCGCCAGATAGGCGGCGCGGGCGCGCGCGAGGTCGTTCCGGTCCCATGCCCGCTCCGCCGCGCTCCGTGGGTACCGGGGCTGCTGCGCGATGCTCGGCGTCGCGAGCCACGCGATGGCGAGCCCGAGCAGCGCGGCGGTGCGTCGCGATGCGGCCTGCATCACCAGCACGCCCACCGCCAGCAGCAGCGGTAGCCACGCCCGAGGTCGATGCTGCTCGGCCCGCGTCTCGCTGGCCCGCGCGCGTCGGTAGGACGCCACGAGGTCCCGCACGGCGCCGGCCTGGTCCGGCAGATCGGCCGCCACGAGCGTCCCCTGGGCCGCGTCCGCCGCGGCGCCGAGCACGTCGTCTCGCCGAGCCGTCTCGATGACGCCCCCGTCGTCGTCCTTCTGGTAGCCGAGCAACCCGCCGCGGTCGTCCCGCATCGGAATGCGCGTCGGGCTCCGCCCCCCCTGGGCGACGAGGATCAGGCGGATCCCGGCGGCTTGGAGGCGCTGCGCCTGCTCCACGATCGCCGGGAGCGTGTCGTGCCCTTCACCGTCAGTGAAGACCACGAGCACCCGGTCGGCGAGCTCCGAGCTCGCCCGCAGCAGCTCGCCGCCCTGGCGTAGGGCCGGCGCCAGGCCGGTGCCGCCCGGGGACGCCATGTCGGGATCGAGCGCGTCGAGGTACAGCCCCAGGGCGGAGCCGTCGATCGAGAGCGGTGACAGGATGTAGCTCGAGCCGGCGAACGCAATGAGACCGAGTCGGTCGCCGTCCAGGTCCTGGACCAGACGCCGCGCTTCGCGCAGCGCGCGGCGGAGCCGGTTTGGGCTCGCGTCCTCGGCGAGCATCGAGCGCGAGATGTCGACGGCGAGCACGAGTGAGAGGCCCCGCGTTTCGGCCACGATCTGCTCTTCGCCCCAGCGCGGCCCGGCGAGCGCCACCACGCCGAGGAAGGCGGCGATCGCGAGCGCGGTCGGCCCGAACCGCCCGGCGGCCAGCGCCTGCCGCACCGTCTCCTGCGACCACAGCGCCGCCCGCCGGATGCGGACACGCCGAGCCCAGGCCGCGGCGAACCAGACGGCGCCGCCGATCAGCGGCGCGAGCACGAGCACGACCGGTGCGTCGAACGTCATCAGGGCACCCGCACGGCGAACGTGCCCGCGAGGACGATCTCGAGCGCCAACGCCACGAGCCCCATGGCCAGCGGCACGCGGTACGCCTCGTCGAAGCGGCGGTACACCACCTGCTCCACCGTCGACTTCTCGAGCCGGTTGATCTCCTGGAACACGTGCCGCAACGACTCCGTGTCGGTGGCCCGGAAGTAGCGCCCTCCGGTCATCGACGCGATCTCCGTCATCAACGGCTCGTCGATCTCGACGGGCATCATCTGGTACCGCAGCCCCTCGGCCCCCTGTCCCGTGGGCACGGGAGCCTCTCCCCGCTTGCCGACCCCGATCACGTAGATCTTGATGCCGAACGCCGCGGCAGCCTGCGCGGCCGTGCGCGGATCGACCGTGCCGCGATTGTTGACGCCGTCGGTCAGCAGGACGATCACCTTGCTCTTGCCGGGCGCGCGCCGCAAGCGGTTCGCCGCCGTCGCGATCCCCGTCCCGATGGCCGTGCCATCCTCCAGCATCCCGATGTGCAAGCCCCGCAACGCCTGCTCGAGCACGGCGTAGTCGGTGGTGATCGGGACCTGCGTCAGGGCCTGGGCCGCGAAGGCGACGAGCCCGATTCGGTCTGAGGTACGCGCACGGACGAACTCGATCGCGGTCTGCTTGGCCACGTCCATCCGGTTGGCCGGCGCGAAGTCCTCGGCGAGCATGCTGCTGGACATGTCGATCGCCAGCACGATCGAGATCCCCTCGCTGCGCGTCTCGGCGCGCGCGGCGCCGATCCGGGGACCCGCGGCGGCGATGATCCACGCGCCGAGGCACGCGCTCCGCAGCGTCACGGGCAGACGGGCGATCCAGAGACGCTCGGACGCCCCCGCCGCCGCCCGGACATCGCTCATCCGGGTGCCCGCGAGCCGGGCCAGCCGGTTGGCGCGGAGCCACCACCAGAACGGCAACAGACCCAGGCCGAGCAGCAGCAACGGGCGGGCGAAGCTCACGGCCCGAGATCCCGCGCCAACCGGCGCGCCATCGCCGCGAGGGCAGTGAGATCGGTCCCATGGGCGGAGGCGAAGGCGACCCGGTCGAGCTGCTCCAGCAGGTCGCGCAGCTCACGCACCGGTGCGTGCGGACTCGCCCGCTCGACCACCGCCAAGCACTCGGCCGTCGCGAGCGCGACGTGGGCCTCGGGCACGGCGCGGGCCAGCGCGCTCCGCAGCCGCCACGTCGCCCGGGCCGCCACGGCCTTGGGTTCGCCGGCGGCGAGCCACCGGGCATCGGGCACCTCACGTTCCAGTGGAACGTGAGGTGCCGGCGCAAGCGCTCGGGGCGGCCGGCGTCGCAGGGCGATGCCCACGGCCAACAGCGCGGTCGCGATCGCCAGGGCGACGAGCGGTGGCAGGATGCTGCGATGGGCGGCGCGCAGCGGCGCGAGCGCGCCCTGGGGACTGGGCTGGACCAGCGAGTCGGGAATGACGCTCGCGACGCTGAAGCTCGTCACGCCCCCCGCCGTCGAGTCGACCCGCCCGTCAGGACCGAGCCGCCAGATCGAAGGCAGGGGCAGGCGGTGGACGCCGGGCTGCCAGGCGACCACGGCGTAGCGGATCACCCACCCACCCCGGCTCCGCAACACCGCCGGGTTGGTGAGGGGCTCCACGGCCTCCGTCGACTCGAGCTTCCCAGCCCGGACTTGCCAGCCGGCCGGGACGGCCACTTCCCGCTCCAGCCAGATGGTGTCGCCGACGGTGGGCGCGGCCGGAGTGGCCGACCACCCTCCCCCCTGCCCCGCCGCCAGACGCCCTGCCGCCACGACGCCAAGCAAGACGATTCGGGCAGTCATCGCTTCAGCCGGCGGGCGCGCTCGGCGAAGGCGCGGCGCAGCGGCACGCCGTAGGGAACGTCGGTCTGCAACGCGACGCGGTCCACGCCGGCCTGGATGAGCCTGCGGCTACGCTCCTGCAGCTGCCGCTCTGCGGCAACGCCCACACGGGTCCGGGTCGGCCCGTGACTCGTGTCGAGCAGCACACGCTGCCCCGTCTCGGCGTCTTCCATGTCGACCCAGCCCGCGTCGGGGAGCGTGCGCTCCCGTGGGTCGTCGACGGTGATCGCGACGACGTCGTGGTTCGACGCGAGCTGCCCCAGGGCCTCCTCCCATCCGTCGGTCCGGAAGTCCGAGAGGATCACGACGATCGCGCGGTGGCGCGGGAGCTTGGCCGCGTAGCGCAGCGCCTCCGCCAGGTTCGTGCCCCGTCCGCGCGGCGTGAACGCCACCAGGTCGCGGATGACGCGGAGCGCGTGCGGCCGACCCTTCGCGGGCCGGAGCACCGCTTCCACCCGGTCCGCGAACAGCAGGGCGCCGACGCGGTCGTTGTGGCGCGCGGCCGCGAGCGCCAGGACGGCGGCCACCTCCACGGCGAGGCCGACTTTCGTGTAGGGGCGTCCGAACTGACACGAGCCGGACTGATCGACGACCAGGAGCAGCGTGTTCTCCCGCTCCTCGTGAAACGTCTTCACGAACGGGTGCCCCATCCGGGCGGACACGTTCCAGTCGATCGCGCGGAAGTCGTCCCCCTCGTGGTACTCCCGCACCTCCGCGAACTCGATGCCCTGGCCGCGGAACACCGATCGGTAGTCGCCCGTGAAGAGGGAGTTGACCAGGCCGCGGGTGCGGAGCTCGATCCCCTTGACCTGGCGCAGCACTTCGGGGGTGACGGCGCGGCGACGCGCGCGGAGGGGGGATCGCTCGCCACTGCGACGATCGTGGCCCTGGTACGTCACGGCACGCCCACCGCCTCCAGGATCTTTTCGATCACGCGGTCCGAGTCCATGTCTTCGGCCTCCGCTTCGAAGGTCAGCAGCACGCGGTGTCGCAGCACGTCGAACGCCATGGCCTTCACATCCTCCGGCACGACGAACGCCCGGCCGCGCAGGAACGCGTGCGCCCGGGCCGCCTGCGCGAGGAAGATCGACGCCCGCGGGCTGGCCCCGAAGGCGATGAGCGGCTTCAGCTCGGGCAGGCCGATCGCCTGCGGCTCGCGGGTCGCCCGGACCACGTCCACGATGTAATCCACCACTTTCTGATCCATGAACAGCTCCGCGATGGCGCTCCGCGCCGCGAGGATGTCTTCGGCTTCAGCCACCCGCTGCACCTCGATCGGCCGCCCCGATGCCATGCGCGCGACGATCTCCTTCTCGGCGTCGCGCGTGGGGTAGCCGACACGCACCTTCAGCATGAAGCGGTCGAGCTGCGCCTCCGGCAACGGGTAGGTTCCCTCCTGCTCGATCGGGTTCTGGGTCGCCAGCACGAGAAACGGCTCACCCAGGTAGAATGTCTCTCCGCCGATCGTCACCTGTTTCTCCTGCATCGCCTCGAGCAGCGCCGACTGCACCTTGGCGGGCGCGCGGTTGATTTCATCCGCGAGCACCAGGTTCGCGAACAGGGGTCCTTTTTTCGGATAGAACTCCTGGGTGCGCTGGTCGAACACCATCGTGCCGATCACGTCGGCGGGCAGCAGATCCGGTGTGAACTGGATCCGGGAGAACGAGATGCGCAGGCACTCGGCCACGGTGCGCACCGCGAGCGTCTTGGCGAGCCCGGGCACGCCCTCGAGTAGGACGTGACCCCCGGTGAGCAGCCCGATCAGCAAGCGTTCGACCATCAGGTCCTGCGCCACGACGCGCTTCCCTACCTCGCGCGCGATCGTCTGACTGAGCACCGCCTCGCCGGTCTTCGCTGTTTTCGTGGTCATTTCAGCGCCGCCTCCGCCGCTTTACGCACCGCTGGCTCCTTGTCCTTGCTGTAGAGTTCCAACAACCCCCGTGCCTCGGGGTGGGTCAGGTGTCGCAAGCCGTCCACTGCCGCCGCCCGCACCGTCGGGCTCCGCCGGTGCATCATCCCCCCCGGCTGGGCGTAGCGGGCGAGCACCTCGAGCGCGTCCTTTGCCCCGAGGCGGCCGATGGCCCGCAACAACTCCGCCTGTACCCCTTCGTCCTGCTCCTGCTCCATCCGACGGGCCAGCACGGTGGAGGAGGCTGGGTCGCCTCCCGCCGCGATCGCACGCGCGGCCGCCGCGCGCACCGCCACGCTCTCGTCCTTCAGCGCCGGCATGGCCGGACGGGAGATCTCCCGTCCGCCCGCCTCGACGAGCCCGAGCAGCGCCGCCTCGCGCACGTACGCCGATGTGTGGCGCAGCAGCGGCAGCAGCAGCGCGACCGCCTGCGGACTCCCCGTGAGGCCCACGAACTCCGCCGCCGCGGCGACGATCTCGGACTCCCTGTCCGCCAACTTGCCTTGCAGCGGCTCGATGGCCCGATCCGCGGCCTTGCGCACCGCCGCGCGGTACGGGGCGCGCTGCTCGAGCGGCGCCGCGAGGAACGCCTCGAGGACAGGTCCCATCGAGAGCGAGGCCAGAGCGCCCACCGCCACGACCAGCGCCTCGCGCTCGTCGGGCGGCACGCGCGACTCGCCCAGCCGGTGTACCAGGCGCTCGACCAAGGTGCGGTCAGAGAGCGCGAGAGCCGCCTTGTCGATCGCTGCGAGCAGTCCCGGATCCCGGGCGGTAGGAAACAAGCGGTCGAGCCCGACGATCGCGTCGGCAACGATCGATACGTCGTGCAGCCCCACGAGCTGGGCGGCGAGCGCCGCCAGCTTCTCCACCGCCGCCCGCTGCTCATCGGGCGTGGCGCCGGTCCGCAACGCGGCCACGGCCCGTTTCACCTCCACGTCGATGGGCAGGGCGTCGGGCCGAAACGCCGCGCTGGCGCGTTTCGACGCCATGATGACGTCCGGCGACTGGGCGGTGGCCGGCGCCGCGGGCGCGGTCGGCGCGGTCGCCGCTTCGGCCGCCAGTGCCGGCGCGACCGGTGATGCGGGGATCGCGGGCGTGCCGCTCGCCGGCGTCGGCGTGCGCAGCCGCTCGAGCCGCGCGGACGAGCGGCGGCCCAGCGTGAGCGTAATGCGTCCGAGCGTCGCATCGTCGTGGGGCAAGGCGCCGGTCGCTACGTGCACGAGCGCCAGCACGTGATCGGGCGTCATGCCGGGGTGGAGGGTCAGCGAGCGCACGCCGCGCGCGTACAGCAGACCGGCGAGCTCGGCGATTTGGGCGTTGCGCGGCAACAGATGCTGCCCGTGCCAGTGCAGCCCGGTGACGCCGACCTTCCACTCCACGGTGCCGAGCGCGGCGAGGGGCGGGAGCGATTCGCCGATCTGGCGCAACGTCTCCATCACCGCCGGGTGCGTCGGCGGGTACAGACGCGTGAGGCGGAACGTCGTGCCGATGGCGCCGAGAGCGCGTTCGACTCCTGCGGTATCCGCTGCCATGGCGCTAGCGCTTGATCCGCTCTCCCCGGTCTTCGAACCGGAACACCCAGGTGGCGAAGCGCGCGGGCTCGATCGGGTCGTCCGCGCCGATCGCCGTCCAGTCCACGTCGCTGCCCGACTCGACCCCGTGGCCGGCGCGGCGCTGCCCCTGCGCGACCATCTCCTGGGCCCGTTTGATCCAGATGCCGAACTGGTCGGGCCGCAGGTCGACCCAGCCGCGCGGCGCGGCGGTCCCGGGATCGCCGCCGTCCCCCGGGACCGCCACGAAACTGCCACGGTACAGCCGCTGCCCATCCGGCGTGAGGATCGGGATGCCCACCGACAGAATATGACTCCGGACCGTGGGGTCCCGCTCGATGCGCGCGTGCGCCTCCGTCGCGAGCTCCTGAGCCTGCGCTTGCGCCAGCGCTCGGACACTGGGCCGGAGCAGCGCGCACAGGTGCGACTCCCACAGCAGCTTCGTGAGGCGCGGCGGCCCGAGCATCTCGTAGGCGACCGCGCGGCTCTTGGTTTGGCGCTCGAGTCCACGCAGGTACTCCAGCGCCCCGGCGCGCAGCATGGCGGCCCGGTAGGTGGGGCCGGCGGTGGCCGCATCGAGCGCCGCCACCACGTCGCGTCCCGTGGGCCGACCCTCGAGCTCCATCATCACGTACTCGGCCACCTCCTCCGGCGTGATGAACTCCATCTGGCCGAGCGCCGTCACCGTCTCGAACTCGTCGCGCGAGAACAGCCCGTTCTCCCCCACGTCGATGAACGCGCCCTCGAGCGGCTTGCCGAGCTCGCACCAGGGATGCGCGTCGGGCTGGAACGCCTCGGCGAGCGCCACCGGCGTCGGACAGTCCACGAGCGGGATCGGCTTTCCCTTGCGACGGATCGGCCCGAAGCCGATCTCGCGCCAGGCGATGGTCGCCGTGGGCTTGATCTCGACCGTCGCGGGAGCCCCGGGGGTGCGACCGAGCAAGAACAGCAGCAGCGAATGCGCACCGGCCACGGCCGACTTGGTCAGCAGCGTCCGGCTGGGGCGCTCCTCGGAATGCGTATAGGGGATGTTGAAGCCCATGCCACCGGTCCCGCTGGTCCCGATTTTCACGTATGCCCGGGTCTCCGCGCGCCGCAGGCCCTCGACCAGGATCTGCACGTGCCGGATGAGCTGCGGCATCGTGAGCAGGAGCACGTGCCGCTCCACCGCCGCTTGATCGGCCTGGCCTCGGGCCGCCAGCGCCAGCAGCTCCCGCGCGCTCTGCAGCACGTCCTGGTACGCGAACGCCGTCGCCGTGTTGATGCTGTCCACGACGGCGTCGGGCCGATACTTGACGAGGAGCTGGTAGAGGAAGCTGCGGTGCAGAACGTCATCGGTGAGCTCGCTGAGCAAGTCGCCGAGCACCTCTGCGCGGTGCGCGGGGTCCGTCATGATCGCGCCACGCTCGAGGCGTGCCAGGCTCGCTGGCAGGAACACGTCGCCCCACTCCACCTCGATCGTCGCGCGGCCACGGTACCGATCGAGCGCCCGGGCGGTCGCCTGCACCTCGGGCTCGAACAGCGCCACCAGCACGATTCGCCGCGGCGCCGCCCCGAGCAGCCGACGCGCCACCGCGTGGCCGACGAGCCCGCTGCCGCCCAGGATCATCACCGTCCGATCACGCAGTTCCATGGAGTTGCTCGATGGCCTCGACTTCCGGCGCGGCGAGCCGCCGGTACTTGCCCTCAGCCAGCCGCCCGAGCCGCACCGGCCCGTAGGCGACGCGGTGCAGCCATTCGACCTTGAGCCCCAGCGCCTCCGCGAGCCGCCGGACGATGCGGTTGCGCCCTTCGGCGAGCGTGACCTCCACCTCGACGCTGCGCTCCACCGGACGCACCCGGAAGTCGACCACCCGGACCGGCCGGCCGTCGATCGCGGGGGGATGCGCCAACGCGGCGCGTACCTCCGCGGCGCTGTGGCCGTGGGCCCGCAGCCAGTACGTCCGGGGCACGGCGAAGCGCGGGTGCATCAACCGGTGTGCCGCGGCGCCGTCCGTGGTCATGAGCAGCAGACCCGACGTCATCACGTCCAGCCGCCCAACGTACGTCAGCCCAGGCACGCTGGGGAGGAGGCTGTAGACGGTGCGGCGGCCCTCCGGGTCGCCGCGAGTCACGACGTAGCCGACCGGCTTGTTCAGCGCGAGCCAGGTGATCGGTCCCTGCCGTACCGCGCGGCCGTCCACTGTCACCCGCTGCCGCACCGGGTCCACGCTCACCCCGATCGTGGCCACGGCGCCGTCCACGCGCACCCGACCCGCGCGGATCAGCTCCTCGGCCTTGCGGCGCGACGTCACGCCCGCACGCGCCATGGCGCGTTGCAGGCGCATCAGGGTCATTCGGGTTCGGCGGGCGCGGGCGGCCGGAGTGCCACGGACAGCTCTTCCAGCCGCGGCAGCTCGTCCAGGCCCGCGAGCCCCAGGATCTCCAGGAACTGCGGCGTGGTGCCGTAGAGCAGCGGCCGTCCGAGCCCTTCGCCCCGGGTCACGATCTCGACCAGCCCCCGCTCGATCAGTTTCTCGATCACCGCACCCGAATCGACGCCGCGGATCTCGTCCACCTCCAGCCGCCCCACGGGCTGCCGGTAGGCGACGATGGCGAGCGTCTCGAGCGCTGCCGGGCTGAGCCGCCGCGGGCGTAGCGCGAACTGCGCACGCTCGATCGCCTCGGCGTACTCCCGACGGGTCAGGAACTGCCACCCCTCGCCGATCTCGATCAGCTCGACGCCGTGGTCGTCGGCGGCGAACGTCTTCCGGATCTCCTCGAGCGCGGCCTGCACCGCCGCGGCGCCCGCCTGGGGATCGAGGGTCAGGAGCTCCTCGACGGCTAGCGGGCGGGCCGCGGCGAACAGCGCCGCCTCAACCAGCTGCGCGAGGGGACTCACGGCGGATCTGGATGAGGGCGAACGGCCCGTCCTGGTGCACGGTCAGGGACCCGCGCTTGGCGAGCTCGAGCAGGGCGATGAACGCGGACAGCACGTCGACGATCGTGGGGCGCTCCCCCACGACCTCGCTCCACCCGAGCACCGCGTGCTCGACGAGCAGGGTCTGAATGCGCGCCGTCGCACCCTCCACGTCGAGCGGCCGCGGCACCACGCGGTGCAGCACGGGCTCGGGGATCAGCGCGATGACCCGCTCCGCGGCGCCGAGCAGGTCGTTCAGATCGATCACCAGCGGGGCGGGCGCGGCCGCGGGCGGCTCGGGAGAGAAGCCGCGGCCGAACTGCTCGGCGCGGCGCGCCGCCGCCGCCCCCAGCCATTCCACCAGCTCGCGAATCTGCTGATACTCGAGCAGCCGCCGCACCAGCTCGGCGCGCGGGTCCTCCCACTCGTCGTCGCCCAAGCGGCGCGGCAAGAGCATCTGCGCTTTGATGCGCAGCAAGCGCGCCGCCATTTCCAGGTAGTCCGCCGCCTGGTTCAATCCCAGCTCGCCGATGACGGCGAGGAACTGGTCGGCGATCTTCGCGATCGGGAGGTCGGTGATGTCGACCTCATCCTCGTGGATCAGGTGCAGCAAGAGATCGAGCGGGCCCGAGAACTGCTCCAGCTCGATGATGAAGCCGCTCGCTTCGCGCATGACCGGTGTCGGAGTCGTCATAGCGCCGGCTGAGACCCCGGCAGCGCGTACGCGCCGACCAGCGCCCAGCCCAGCTGCAGCAGCTGGCGCGCCGGCCACAGAAAGGGAGTCAGGAGTACCGGGGCGAGCCAAATGACGAGCATGAGCGGCACCATGCCCAGCGCATAGAACTGGCGGTATCGCAGCCCGGCAGCCGGCGGGAGCAGATGGTAGAAGACGTGACTGCCGTCCAGGGGTGGCAGCGGGATGAGGTTGAAGAACGCGAGCACCAAGTTCCACTGCATCCCGTAGGACATCATGCGCTGGAGGATGCCCAAGCTGCCACTCAGCGACGGCAGCGCCGACGCGACGAGCCCCGCGGCGGCGAACAGGACGGCCGCGACGACGAACAACGCCAGGTTCACCGCGATCCCGGCGAGCGACACGATCACGTCCCCGCGGACGAACCTCCGGTACTTCCGCGGGTTGACCGGCACCGGCTTGGCGGCGCCGAACATGAATCCGGCGTGGGATACCCACAGGATCACGGGGAGCAGCACCGTCATGAACGGGTCGATGTGCTTGAGGGGATTCAAGGTCAGTCGCCCGAGCATGTAGGCGGTGTCATCGCCCTGGCGATAGGCGGCTTCGGCGTGGGCATACTCGTGGGCCACAATCGAGAACAGCAGGACCGGGGCCCACACCAGGAATTCGAAGGAGATAGCTCGGGCTCGCGGTCGGTGACCGCCTAAGATAACGAGCCAGCGGGGGCCGGGTCAACGGCGTAGCGCCTTGACCGACCTGCACTTACCCTCTATCTTCCGCGCCTCACGAGGAGGCCGGCAGTGCCGAGAATCGAGTCCGCAAAAAAGGCGATGCGACAGGGGCGCGCCCGTCACGAGCGCAACCGGGCGCAGAGCTCCGCGCTCCGCAGTGCCGTGAAACGCGTCCGTGCGGCCACGGCGCCCGACCAAGCCAGCGAGGCGTACAAGATCGCCGCGCGCCTGCTCGACCGCGCCGCTCGCAAGAACCTGATCCATCCGAACAACGCGGCACGACACAAGAGCCGGCTTGCGGCCGTCGTTCGAAAACTCTCCAAATGATATAGACGACGTCACACACAGACGTCGCTGTTTTTTGCTTTTTCAGACTGCAGCGAGTTCCGCCCCACACTGCTCGCAGTACCATTCCGTGGGCAAGTTCATGGTACCGCACTCCCGGCACTCGAGCGTCTTGGCCGCCTCCTCGTCCACGTCGGACTGGGAAGCCTCGGGCACGATCGGCGCGGGCACCGGATTGGCGGCGCGCGGCGGCATCGGCGTGCGCGGTGGATCGCCGGGGATCGAGGGCTGAAATTGGGCGCCGCCGGGGATCGACGGCTGGAACTGGGCGCCGCTGGCGCGCCGCGGTGACGGAGCGCCGCCTTTCTCGTCTTCCGTGACCGACTTGATGAACTCGAGCTCGTCGACGTGCGATACGGTTTCCGGCTGCGGCTTCGACTGGGATGGCTGGGACACCGTCTTGGGAGGAGTCGGCCGGTGACTGACCAGCGCGTCCAGTTCCTCCAGCTTGTGAATGTCCGCCTCCACCGACTGGAGATCCTCGCGCACCGACACCAGCTCCGCGAGCACCTCTTTGTGTACCTGGGTCCACTGCGCCTCGTCGTATTCCCCGACGGCATGGCGCAGTTCGGTTTCGGTGAGCTTCTCGGAGACTAACGCTTCTTTTTTCTGCAGCTCGCCGCGCAGGTGCCGCTTCTCCTCGATCGCCTGGCGGGCGCTTTCGGCGTGGGCCTTGAGCTCCTCGGTGACGGCGGCGAGTCGCGCCTCGTAGTCGGAACGAACGCGCGCGCGCACGTGCCCCGGCGTCACGTCCGCCGAGTCGTTCAGGCGCGCGATCCACCCTTCGTACTCGCGCCGCTCCTCCAGCAGGCGCTGAATGATCACGGTGCTCTTGGAAGGCCCTCTAGCCATCCCGCTCCCTTCGTATGCGAACGCGCTGCGCCTCGAGCCGCGCCACCGCCTCGGGACTGAGCTCGGTGACACCCCCCAGCGCATGCGCCGCGAACATGATGCGCGCCGCGTGCTCGAGACTCTCCATGCGAATCCACGCCGCGTCGAGCGTCGCCCCGACCGTCAGCGCGCCATGGTTCGCCAAGAGCCACGCGTCGCCGCCCGCCAGATACGGCTCGATCCGGTCCCCCAACTCCGGGCTCCCCGGCATCCCGAAGGGGACGACCGGGACCCGGCCACACAACAAAATAAGCTCCGGGAGCACAAAAGCATCGAGCGGCCGGCCCACGACCGCAAATCCAGTAGCGACAGGGGGATGGGCATGCACGACCGCGCCGACGTCGGGCCGGTGCGTCAGAATCCGCAGGTGCAAATCCAATTCGCTCGTAGGCCTACGCCGCCCGCCCCGGATGCGGCCGCGCAGGTCCACCAGCACCATGTCCGACGGGCGAACCAGCGCCTTGAGCACGCCGCGCGGGGTGACGAGGGCGCGGTCAGGCCCAACCCGCACGGCGAGATTGCCGTCTTGCCCCGCGATGAGACCCCGCTCGGCGAGCTGCCGGCAGCACTGCGCCATGCGCCGGGCCACTGCGCCTGGCGTCACCGGTCGACGGGGGCCCCCGCTGGATGGACGGTTTTTCCGCCCACGAGCGTGAGCACGGCGCGCCCCGTGAGCGCCCGGCCGGCGAACGGCGTATTGCGGCTCTTCGAGGAAAACGCGGTCGCGTCTACGGTCCAGCGCGCGGTCGGATCGAGCACGACGACGTCCGCTGCGGCGCCGGGCCGCAGCGTGCCGCCCGGGAGGTGGAAGGCGACCGCGGGGGCCGTGCTCATCCGGTGGATGAGCTCGGGCAGCGTGAGCACGCCGCCCAGGACGAGTTCCGTGTGGACCACGCCGAATGCGGTCTCGAGCCCGACGATGCCGAACGGCGCGTCGTCGAAGGCGGCTTCCTTGGCGTCGTACGCATGCGGGGCATGATCCGACGCGATGCAGTCGATCACGCCCTGCTTCAGGGCTTGGCGCAGCGCCGCCACGTCGGCTGCCTCGCGGAGCGGCGGATTCATCTTCGCGTGCGTGTCGTAGCGCTCGCAGGCACGATCGGTGAGCGTGAGGTGATGGGGCGTGACCTCGGCGGTGACGCGGACTCCCCGCTCCTTGGCGCCCCGGATGATGTCGACCGAGCCGCGCGTGGACACGTGGCACAGATGCACGTGTCCCCCCGTAAGCCCGGCGAGCAGGGTGTCGCGCGCCACCATGATCTCTTCCGCCGCCGCAGGAATCCCCTTGAGGCCCAACCGGGCGGAGACGAGACCTTCGTGCATCACCCCGCCTGCGGCGAGGGTAGGCTCCTCGCAGTGGTCCGCCACCGGGAGGTCGAAGGTGCGCGCGTACTCGAGCGCGGTGCGCATCAGGTGGCTCGACGCGACCGGTCGGCCATCGTCCGACACCGCCACCGCGCCCGCCCCCACCATCTCGCCAAACTCGGAGAGTCGCTCCCCTCTCTGGCCGACCGAGATCGCGCCGATGGGATACACGCGCGTGAGCCCCGCCCGCACCGATTGGCGCACGATGAAGCCGACCGCGGCCTGGTTGTCGGTGACGGGATCGGTGTTGGGCATGGCACACACCGCGGTGAACCCGCCCGCGGCAGCCGCGCGCGCGCCGCTCGCGATCGTCTCGACGTCCTCGTTCCCCGGCTCGCGCAGGTGGACGTGCACGTCCACCAGCCCTGGGGCTACGACCTGCTCCCGCACGTCCCGGATCTCGACGCCCTCCGGCATCCCCAGGCCGGTGCCGACGGCCGCGATCGTGCCGTCCTGAATGAGCACGTCCGCCGGCTGATCGAAGTTGCGGCTCGGGTCGATCACCCGGCCGCCCTTCAAGAGCAGGGGCCGCGTCACTCCGGCCCCCCCGTCCCCGGGCCCTTCGCCGCGTCGGCCAGCTCCGGCCGTCCGCCGGCGAGCAGGTACAGCACCGCCATCCGCACGGCGACGCCGTTCGTCACCTGATCGAGGATGACGCTATGCGGCCCGTCCGCCACGCGTGAGTCGATCTCCACGCCGCGGTTCATGGGACCGGGGTGCATGATGGTGAGGGGGCGCGACGCCTTCTCGATCCGCTCGGCAGTGACGCCGAAGACGCGATAGTACTCTCGCACGCTGGGGATGAAGCCCATCTCCATCCGCTCGAGCTGGAGCCGCAGGACGTTCAGCACGTCCGCCCACTCGATCGCTTCCTCGATGCGCCGAAACCGGCACACGCCCAGCTCCTCGATACCACGCGGCATCAGCGTATCGGGACCGCACACGCCGACTTCGGCGCCGAGCTTCGACAGGCCCCAGATGTTCGAGCGGGCGACGCGGGAGTGGAGCACGTCGCCCACCAGACAGACCTTGAGGCCGGCGATCTTGCCGTGCTTGTCGCGGATGGTCAGCAGGTCGAGCAGCCCTTGCGTCGGGTGCTCGTGCTGGCCGTCGCCCGCGTTGATGACGTTGGAGCGGATACGGTCGCCCAGGAACGCCGCGGCTCCGGACGATGGATGCCGGATGACCACCATGTCGATCCGCATCGCTTCGAGGTTCCGGGCGGTGTCGACCAGCGTCTCGCCCTTGTCCACCGAACTACCGCTCGCCGCCACGTTGACCGTGTCGGCGGAGAGGCGCTTCTCGGCGAATTCAAACGAGATGCGCGTGCGGGTGGAGGCTTCGAAGAACAGGTTGACGATCGTCTTGCCGCGGAGCGCGGGGACCTTCTTGATGGGCCGCTCGGAGACTTCCTTGAAGGGCTCGGCGGTATCGAGGATGAGCCGGATCTGGTCCGCCGAGAGGTCCTCGAGCCCGACCAGGTCCTTGCCGAGGGGGGGCGCCGTCACGTCGGGGCTCCCTGGCGCACCAGGTCGACCTCGTCGCGTCCGTCGAGCTCCTCGACCAGCACGTCGACGCGCTCGCCGCTGTTCACCTTGACCTGTTTGCCCACGATGTCCGGCTGGATCGGCAGCTCGCGACCCCCGCGATCGACCAACACGCACAGCGAGATCCGCTGGGGGCGCCCGAAGTCGGCCAGCTCATCCAGCGCGGCGCGCACCGTCCGCCCGGTGTAGAGCACGTCGTCCACGATCACCACATGCTTGCCGGCGAGGTCCCCGGGAATGCGGGTCTCGCCGATCACGGGCTTGGGGCCCACGGTCTCGAGGTCGTCGCGGTACAGGGTGATGTCGAGGGCGCCGCGCGGGAGGACGACGCCCTCGTCCTTCTCGATCAGCTTGGCGATCCGCTCGGCGAGCTCGACGCCGCGCCGCTGAATGCCGATGAGCACGAGGTCGTCGGTGCCGTGGGCCAGCTCGAGCACTTCCACGGCCATTCGCTGAAGCGCCCGCGCGAGTGCGCGGGCGTCCAGGATGATCGTGCGGTCGGGCCGGCTCATCTCGAGGATGAAAGGTAGCGGGCGACCCGAAGATACAGAAGGCCGGCGCTACCTCCGTCCGTCGTCTTTCCCTTCGTCGCGCGGCGACAGCACAGAATGGCCCGATCTGTCAGCCCGCATGGTGAACCGCGCCACCCTCCGCCCGAGCACTTGCCCAGCTTCGATATCGAACCGGTAGTGGATGCCGCCGTACATGCGCGACAGCCCCGCCTCGATCACCATCGCGTCCAATTGGGCGCGCTGCGCGGGGAAAGACGCGCTCAGCACCTCCGCGGCCGATGACGAGATGCAGCTGTGCCCCGAGGGATAGGAGGGGTGGTTGGGCTTGCCGACCGCGGCGACGACTGTGATCGCGTGGTCCGCCTGCCACGGCCGGATGAGCCAGTACATCTCCTTCGCATCCCAGCAACCGATCTGGGCATCGAACATCGTCGCGCTGAGCAGGGCGTAGAGATGCGTCGCCCGGCGCTCGGAGAAGCTGTGCCGAGTGATGGCGTCCGTCGCGACCCGGAGCCAGAACCCCGGTGTCGTGGGTGTGCCCACTCCCTGCGCCCAGGACGCGGCGATCTGCACTTGCGCTGGCGTACGCGTATCCGACATCGCGCGGATCTCCGCCAGCCCAGCCTGGAATGCCGTCGACCCGAACGCCGGCGGGGGAGCCGACCGGAACTGGCTCGCGGAGGTCAGGAACCACGGGCGCACCCCCGCCAACGACCCGCCCGCGACCGACGGCGGGTTCGCTTCGCTGAACCAGAACCCGGCCCCCACCGGAATGGTGCCCGCGAACGGCGTGGTGAAGCCATCGGCCCTCGCTCGCGTGACGATCTCGGTGCCCGCCGCGCGGCCGATCGCTTCGCCGCGCGCAAATGCGCGCTGCGACCGGTCCGAACCGACACTCCGCTGCGCTGTCACCATATCCTCGAGCGGCTGCGCCTGAGTGGGAAACAGGTACGTCAGTACCACCACCGATGCGCCCGCGACCGCGCCACGATCGGATTCACGACCGCTCCGCCCGCCCTCCTCCTCGCCGTCCCTGCGGTTGGCACCTTCTGCCTGCCGCACCGCCAAGTACTGTGCGACGCCGACGAGCGAGTACGCACGAGCCGCCACAACAGCGGCTAGGTTGGCCTGCATGACGAGGGTGGCCGCGGTCCCTTGCCACGCGGGACTCGCCAAACCTTCCTGAGAGGGCACGCCGCTGCGCGACGCGGCCATGGGTCCCACGAGCCCCGCGGGGTCCGCGTCCGGGTTGCAGGCGAAAATGGTCGCGGCGAGTGCCGCTGCCGCCAGCAACTTGTTGTGTGAGAGAGTTGCATGCGGTCGCATGTGTCGCCTCCGGGCGGTCGGGAAGTGCCGATGGTCCGGCGATCTCGGGTCGGGGTGGCGTCACGGGAAGACGTCAGAGCGAGAGCGAGAGGGCCACGCGACTGCGGGGCCATCGAGGAGTCGAGAATGTATGAGACCGAGCGGCCGCCCGCTAGAAGGGCGGAGCGCGCCCGGGGTTGACGGACCCGGCCACACCGCGTCTTTTCGAG